>NZ_JADKPY010000039.1:0-9140 GCF_015351505.1 Acinetobacter sp. SK-43 | reverse complement strand
TTAACATTTATATATTGCTCAAAAAATCTAGCTAACTCTGAGCACTTCATTCCATTTTGTTAAATAGCTAGGAGATTTGAAGCTCTGAGACATCGCCCATGCTCGTCCATTTGGCGTAATCAAACGCCCAAGCGTGATTTTATCTTTACCAAATTTTTCATTGATATGATCAAATGTCATCGATAGACTTTTCCGTGCCAGCATTTCATCCATATCATGAAATAAATCAACAGCATGACTATGTTGTGGAATAATATCTAACAAAATGACTTCTGCTTTTTTATAACGGTAACCTTTTTGATAAATTCGGTCTAATCCTATTTGCACAGCCTTCAAAATCTCTAAACGATCATCACTATAATCAGCTAAATACACCACTGTAAATGGACGATAATTCTCTGCTTTATTAAAACGATTTGTACGGATACTGACACCGATCGCCTTACATAGAAGTTTTTGCTTCCGTAACCGTTCAACTGCTCTTAAGGTAAATTCAGTCAATGCTTCGCTTAGGCTATTTTTATCCTGAATTAATTGACCAAAAGAACGACTACTTAATACCTGTCGTCGATCAGCCAACACGTCTTCAATTTCTAAACAGGCGATGCCACGCAACTCTTTAACTGTATTTTCCAAAACAACAGAGAAATGTTTTCCTATCATTTTTGGATCTGCTTCAACCAAATCCATAACTGAATGAATACCCATCACTTCTAAACGTTGGCGAATCTTACGACCTACGCCCCACACCTCACCTACTGCGGTATGATTCAATAAATCCTCGATCACACAAGGATCTTCATCAACCATATTACAGATACTGTTAAAGCATCGATGGGTTTTTGCTAAATGATTTGCAATTTTTGCCTGTGTTTTGGAATATCCAATGCCTATACAACAAGGTAATCCTAACCAGTTTTTGATGGTTGTTAGAATGGTTTGAGCATATTCTGTTAAATCAAAATGATGCTGATATGCTGTTAACTCAAGGAAACACTCATCAATCGAGTAAATTTCTTGTTCACATGGAGCAACGAAACTGCCCAAAATATTCATAAATCGCCGTGACATTTCTGCATACAACGCATAATTACTTGAGAAAACGGCAACCTGATGCTTTCGAATAATATCTTCGATCTGAAAAAAGGGAACCGCCATCTTGATACCCAATTGTTTTGCTTCATGCGAACGCGATACTACACAGCCATCATTATTTGAAAGTACCACAACAGGATGCTTTTCTAGCTTCGGATTGAATACACGCTCGCAACTCACATAACAATTATTCACATCAATCAAGGCAAAAATACGTTGTGGCAATGGCATGGGATCACCTCATCGGCTTTAAGTTATAGGTCACGACGCCCCAAATCACCAACTCCTGTCCTTCTTGTATATAAATATTTTGATAATCAGGGTTTTCAGCTTTTAACCAAACTTTGGGTGGACTGAAATGATGATCAATCATCAAACGCTTTACCGTAAAGTCATTATCAATCAGTGCAATGACGATATCGCCAGACTTTGCAGGGATACTTCGATCAACCACTAAGGGATCATCAATATCAATGCCAGCATCCAACATGGACAAGGAATTTGCTTTTACGATAAATGTCGAGTTTTCATTTCTAATTAAAAACTCATTTAAATCCAAAGCTTGCTCAACATGGTCTTGTGCAGGCGATGGAAAACCTGCTGCAACACGTTCCGTCGCCAAAGGAATATGGTAAATTCGATCATTCTTTGCTTGAACACTCTGAACTTTCAAAGAAGTGCTGAGATCGGTATTAATACCTGTCTTGGCATTATTCAATAACCAGTTTTTAATGAAATCAACTTGTGATTCAGGAACACGTATTACTTTGGTGGGTTCGCTAAATTGAGCTTTACGACCAGCGTTGGTTCGAGCCCCACCATGTTCAAACTCAGTTTTTTTGGACATAACTCACCCCTCCCTTGTTTTCATCGCCTTTATTTAATCTAACTTGAAAAAGTTACAAATTCAAGTTGACGAAAAATTAATTTTGCATAAGAATAAATTTCATAGATCAGATTTTGGCTTGTTTAAGTTAACAAGGATGTCAAACAAACTAACTTTCGATAATTAAATCATATATTTAGGCAACTTATGCTTTGATAGTATTTGATTTAACAGATTGATTATTTTGATCTTTTCAGCAGTTAGGTTTTATTCAAGATTTTTTGATGTGGAGACATGAAAAATGAACAATCAACGTGATGCTATTCTTGGCTATGCTGACGAAAAACACGCTTATTTTATTCGTCTCATTGAGAACAATACCGTTTTGGGTAGTTGTTATGGATTATTCTGTGACAGCCCCAACAGTGAGGCGGCTGAAAGTATTATGACAACTTTATTTTTAAAGAAATCTTTTTGGCTCAATGGTTCTGAATTTCAAGATATTATTCAAGGACTAAATCCGATTCAGTAAAATCATTTATGCAAATTAGCTCAGATACGAAACAAGTTTCCGTTCGTGTAAATTTATACAGTACAAGCAACACATTCAGATATTAAGCAAATAATTCATATAAAAGACTCATGATCAATAAAAGATATTTAAATAAAAAACCACTTAAACATTGATTTAAGTGGTTTCTTTTATTTCATCAAGATTTATATAAAGCGTTTATCATTTACTGGAGCAACAAGTTTATAAATTTTTCCATCTGCCTCATTTTCAAAGAGCAAATCGATATTTGGATGAATAATTTCACCATCTACCTCAATATGTTCCACTCGCTTAAAAAAAGGAATGTCTTTATCTTCAAGGTCATTAAGCTGAGCAATTACAATTGATTCATTTTCTTCTTGGTCTTTTACGACCACTGTCACCTTATTCATAGTATTCCTCATTTAATAATAATTCCTGATTAGACTATGCCCTATAGATCAAAGTCTGTCTAACAACGGGTTGTAAGAAATATTATAAGTATTAACAGACTGTTAATTTTTCATCTAAGTTATTGAAATAAAAAATATAGATTTACAATTATGTGTAACACTGAAAAAGTAGAACAAGAAAACTGATTAAGCAAAAGGCTGCCGAAGCAGCCAATATTTGTACTAATTTCCTCGATAGGTTGAATAACCATAAGGACTGAGTAATAAAGGAATATGATAATGTTTAACGGTTCCATCCACTTTAAAAATCACAGGAACTTCTGGAAAAAAGGTCTGTTGCTTTTGTCGATTGAACCAAGCTTCAGTTTTAAAGGTCACTTTGTAGATCCCTTTTTCCAACGCTTTGTTCTCAGGATATAGCGCAGTAATCCGCCCATTTTCACCCGTAAGTTTCTGATTCAATTTAATCCACTGATCACCAGAGCTTTTTTCAAGGACAACTTCAACATTGGCTGAAGGTAAACCATTTTCCAAATTTAGAACATGGACACTCAATGGGTTCTGTTCAGCAAATGCCGCTGAACTGAATAAAATAAGCGAATAAGGTAAGATTTTCTTTAACATCACAAACTCCTCACAGATTTTTCAATATTTGAATGGCTGATGTAGCACAGTAATCATCGTTTTTAGCACCGCCTGCTCCAGCAACGCCAATCGCTCCGACCACTTGATTTTGGTATCGAATAGGTAATCCACCACCCAATAACAGCAGCTTAGAGACGGTGGTCAAATTTTTTGCATCAGGATTGCTACTTGCTGTTTGACTCAAAGCCAAGGTTGCTGTTTTCGTTGATAATGCTGTAAATGCTTTTTGCTCTGCAGCATCTAAATTGTGTGGACCCACAGACTCATGGCGGTGTGCATAAAGCGTATTACCACCTTGATCAACGACTGCGACTGCAATATTTTGCTGAATTTTTTTGCATACACGCTCAGCTTCACTGGCTAATACTTTGGCTGTTTGAAGATCCAATGAATAAACTTGCTTCAACTCCATAGAGTGTGCAACAGTGCTACTGAGCAGTAACGTTAAACCAAGAATTTTAAGCTTACTCATATTGATTCCTGCCTGATATGCTTTGAAAATCTTAAACAAATCCATTCCGCCACAGCATGACAATCACATTACAAAATTGTCATGTTCACAAAGAGTCTGAACAAAAATGTGTATTCTGATTATCGAAGATGAAACGAAGATCGCGTCTTATTTAGTAAAAGGCTTAATTGAGTCAGGCTATACAGCGGAGTGCGTCCATTCAGGACTAGAAGGTTTGGAAAGATTAAAAATGAAATCCTATTCTTTGGTGATTTTAGATGTAATGTTGCCTGATCTTGATGGCTGGGATGTATTGAAAATACTTCGCCAATTTTCTAAGGTTCCCGTGATCTTTTTAACTGCAAAGGATCAGATTTTAGATCGTGTCAAAGGCTTAGAACTGGGTGCAGATGATTATTTAGCAAAACCATTTTCCTATATTGAATTACTTGCTCGGATCAAAAGTCTTTTAAGACGCCAACAATATAATCAAGAAAATGAGCTCTCGATTGCGTCATTAAAGATGGATTTAACACAACACAAAGTTTGGCGAGAAGATGCATTAATCGACCTCAGTAAGAAGGAATTTAACCTACTTCGATTTATGCTTTTGCATCAAGATGAGATTATTACGCGCCGCCAAATTGCCTCAGAAGTTTGGAATATTAACTTTGATACAGATACTAACTTTATCGATGTTGCTGTACGTCGCTTACGCAGCAAAATTGATGATGGACATGATTTAAAGTTAATTCATACGATTCGGGGCTTAGGTTATAAGCTATCGGTTCAAGCATGATGAATCATATCTTTCGCTCATTAGAATTGAGACTCACTCTACTGGTGACTTTTTGCAGCGCTCTCGTTTTATGCGTAGTGGCAATGATTAGTTATGTTGGGATTAATCAAATTTTAATTATCCAACAAGATCGTGCTCTGACGGACCGAATTGAACGACTCGAAATACTTCTACAAGATAGTGAAAATATAAATCAAATTGTTGCTCGTCCTAAACTCTATCAAAATATGTTAGGCAACCAAGATAACTTGTTTATTTTAATGGATCATAATCACCGTCTAATTGATATTAATCCCTTAAATATTCCCCTTCCCAAATTGGCAACCTCAAGCAGCATCCAATTTACAGATTTGACTCAGACCGAACACCCAACACGCTTGTCATGGAAAACGATCAACATTCATCAAAAGCCTTATGTGCTCATTGCGGGCAAGCAATGGTCTGAACGTCTCAATATTCTTGAGCCATTCCGTATCGGTTTATTGGTTTCAGTGAGCATCGGGGTTGTACTGATTTTTATATTATCTGCTCTGGCTAGCCATTTTGGACTCAGTACTTTAAGAAAACTGCAACAACAAACTCAGGCAATCAATGTACATCAATTGCAGCAAAGAATTCAGCTTGATCAAGCTCCATCAGAAATTGAACAACTGACAGCAGACATCAATACCATGCTGAATCGAATTGAAATCGGATACCAGCAACTCAACCGATTCTCAGAAGACATTGCACATGAATTTCGTACTCCACTCAATAACCTGATTGGACAAACGGAAATTATGCTCATGGGTGAGCGTACAGATGAGCAATACAAAGAACTGCTGTATTCAAATTTAGAAGATTACCAACGCCTAAAACGTATGATTGATAGCATGCTGTTTCTTGCACGCGCGGATCGTCGGATGGTGATGTTAAATAAACAATGGGTCGATCTACCCAACTTGGTTGAGACGATTTGTAACATTTTCGAGCATCAAGCCGAAGAGCAAGCTTGCCAGTTTATTTTGCAGTTAGAACAAACCCAAATATTGGCTGATCCAGAATTACTACAACGAGCACTTTATAATTTAATTTCGAATGCACTGACACATGGTGGTTTACAACGTCAGATCAATATTGGCAGTCGAAACAACCAACAAAATGGCTCAAGCTCTACGACTAGTTTATATGTGATCACTAGTGATACGAGCATTGCAAACGAGCATCTTGATTCTCTGTTTGAACGCTTTTATCAATGCACTTCTAGCCGCCATCTAAGCAGCCAAACTGGAGGTCTTGGTTTATCCATCGTTGCCTCCATTATGACTCTTCATCAAGGTGAATATCTGGCTTACAACACTCCAGATGGTATTTGCTTTGAACTCATTTTTCCGAATGATTGCGATAAATAAGCTTTAAAGGTATAGACTTATAACCATTCACTTGTATCATCCGCGACTGGCGTTCCATGCATAACGTGCATAATCATTGCATAGGCAATACTTCCTTTAAATGGAATTTCAGGCAGTTGATCAAATTTGAAGAACTGTGCATCACTAATTTCTTTTTCCTGTATTTTAATTTCACCTGAATGATATTCAGCTTTAAATGCAACCATTAAATTACTTGGAAATGGCCATGGCTGGCTGGCGAGATACTGAATATTTTTGATATTTAAACCAACCTCTTCCAAAGTCTCTCGACGCGCTGCTTCTTCTAAGGTTTCCCCGACCTCCACAAAGCCTGCAATTAAACTATACATGGTCTTATTACGCGTTGTTCTTGCAAGCAGTATCTCATCATCCCCTCTTGTGATAATCGTAATCACACAAGGATTAACACGTGGATATTGGTTATAACCACAACTTGGACACATCATCGCAAACTGATCAGTACTTTGTTGCGTCTTGTCACCACATCGCCCACAAAACTGATGGTTACGTCGCCATTCTAAAAGTTGTACAGCTCGACTTGCTTGCTCAAACTGTTGGTGATTCCAATATTGTAAAAGCTGACGTATCGGCACCAGCTGATAGCCAACAGGTATGTTTTCATTGGGTAATAGATCTCGCGCAACGACCTGCTCGTCCTCTGACAGTACTAAATCACTGTGCAATTTTTCAACTCGTGGTAATTGAAACTGTTCATCAACTAAAAGTTGTTGTTGCTGAAAAATATAAGCAATCGATAGATTTGACATTACATTACCTTAAATTCAATAACATGAGATATATCAATAGAAATGCTAGCAATCCCCAAAAGGACAATTGAGGATAGCAAACGCAAAATTAATGGTGCTTATATTGACGTGAGCAGTAGCCACGATTGATCTCTGGTGAACGTAGTTGCAAATGCTTGGTTTTTCGACCCGTCACCCGTTTACGCCAGAGTTTAAAACTACTGGCTTGCAAATTTTGCCTCATCAGTTTGATTACAGCAGATTCATTCAGACCATATTCGCGCTCTAGCGCTTCAAAAGGTGTTCGATCTTCCCATGCCATTTCAATAATTCTTGAAAGGTCACCATCATCATAATTTTTAGCATTCAACATAAAATGAAATCACTTCGCTGTCGTTCAATATCAATCTGTTAAATTTCCTAACAAAGCATAAGTAACTCAGGATGAAGAAAGTGTGATTTTTCGAGTTATTCTTTTCATTTGAAATAATATTCAGCACATTGAAAATTAAATAAATGATCAAAGAATCATCCCAATTATTTTTTCAAGATTGACTAATCATCTAAATGCCGATAGTTATCTTAGAAAATATTACTGAGGATAATTCCGATGTTTTTGCTAAATGCTGATTTTTCAAAGTTCGCAGTCGTCAAACCTAGAGACTATCAATGGGTAAAATCACCTGGCGGCGAAGTAGAACGTGTCATGTTAGACCGAATTGGCAATGAAGTAGCTAGAGCAACAAGTTTAGTCAAATACGCACCTCTAAGCTTATTTCCAAAACACCAACATCCTCATGGCGAAGAGATTTTGGTATTGTCTGGAATGTTCACTGAAGATGGTAGCCAACACTATCAAAAAGGATGGTATTTGCGGAATCCTCATAACTCTAGTCATATTCCATCTAGTGAGATGGGCACCTTGATCTTTGTCAAACTCAGACAAATGTCCGAGACTGAAACTGAAGCTGTTCGTATCGATACCCATAACCCGAATAACTGGAAAAAAATGGGACATCGGGACATCTGTGAACTTTACCAATCTCAGCTAGAGCATACTTATCTAGAAAAAATCATGCCCCTACATCCCATCGAATATGATGTAAAAGGTGGTGCTGAAATTTTAGTGATTGAAGGTGAAATCAGCCATAGTGAAGAAACTTATCCAAAAGGTTCTTGGTTACGTATTCCCCCACAAGCAGATTACCAACTTCAATCAGGTCAACAAGGCGCAACACTTTATCTAAAAACAGGTCATCTGCTCGCCATGATTCAGTCAACTCATAAAATTTAATGAGCGACTCCGAAATACATGTTTCAATCAAAGATGATGAATCAACTAGCGATGCGTATGAACTGACATCACAATCCCAAAACCTGCCAATAAGGTGATAATAGCTGTACCACCATAGCTCATAAATGGTAATGGATCTCCTGTCACAGGAAAAATTCCACTGACCATACCTGAGTTAACAACGACATATAGAAAAAAAGACAATGCTAATGAACCGACAATCAATCGTCCGAAATTATTAAATGAGTTCAATCCGATCATAAAACAGCGGATGATGATTGCTGCATATAAGCTAAATAGAATTACCACACCAATAAAACCAAACTCTTCTGCATAAGTTGACATAATAAAGTCTGTATGCCGTTCAGGTAAAAATCCAAAATGTGATTGAGTGCCTTGTAAATAACCTTTTCCTGAAAACCCACCCGAACCAATCGCAATTTTAGACTGAATAATATTCCAACCTGAACCAAGGACATCAGCCTCAGGATCAATCAAAGTTGTGATACGCTTTTTTTGATAGCTTTCCAATAAAAAAGTCCAAGCAATCGGAAGAAATAACATCACTAAACCCATAGAGCCTAGAATTAATTTCCAAGAAATACCTGCCAAAAACAATACAAACAGACCACTGGTGAGGATCAGAATGCCTGCCCCCAAATCAGGTTGTAATGCGACTAAAAGTAAAGGAATGACAATTAAAACCAATGAAATCAAAATATGAAATATTCTAGGTGGCAAAGCATTTCTAGATAAAAACCACGTGATCATCAGCGGCATTGCAAACTTCATCAGTTCACTTGGTTGCATACTTCCTAACAATGGAATGGCAATCCACCGACGTGCACCCATTCTCACTTCACCGATAAAAAATACAGCGATAAGCAGTACCAAACTCACAGCATATAGATAAGGACTAAATGCCTG
>NZ_JADKPY010000038.1:0-18984 GCF_015351505.1 Acinetobacter sp. SK-43 | reverse complement strand
AAATGCCTGATAAACTTTTGGAGGAACTTGAGCACAAACAAAAAGTGCTACAAATCCTAAAAGGAAACTAAATCCTTGTTTGAATACCAACCCCATATCTTGAGCCGATGCACTATATACGACGATTAAACCTAAGATCGCATTGAAAATGAGAAGGCTCAATAACCAAGGGTCGAGATGTAATTTATGCCAATACGAAGAATTATTTTTGAGATGCAAACCATCTCGAATGGAATAACGTAAAAATCGGGATTGCGGAACAGGCTTCATGGTGATCTTAAAAATAAGAAAAACGAGCAGATAAATCTGAACTAAGGCGATGGAGTATATATTTAATTTGTTTCTGTGCTCAGATTATTACTTTTATTTTTGTGAATCTTTGATAAATTTGCAGATACCATTTAAATCAAAGGTTTTATACATATGGACCCCTCACCTTTAAGGCGTATCTTTGGCTCTCTCAGTAGACAACTTGGAGAACTAGGATGATAGAATTTCTTTTAGACCCTAGCATCTGGATCGCGTTATTAACTTTAATTGTACTCGAAATCGTACTTGGCATTGATAACTTAGTTTTCATTGCAATTCTTGCAGATAAACTTCCTCCAGAACAAAGAGATAAAGCAAGAATCATAGGTCTTTCATTAGCCCTTATCATGCGTTTAGCCCTGCTTTCCATTATCTCTTGGCTAGTTACTTTAACAAAACCTATTCTCCATATATGGACTCTGAGTTTCTCAGGTCGAGACCTAATCCTACTCTTTGGTGGTCTTTTCTTACTCTATAAAGCCGTTACAGAATTACATGAAAAAATAGAAGGCAAACCTGTACATAAAACCCAATCAAGTGTTGCTTATGCAAGCTTTGGTATGGTGGTCACTCAGATTGTTATTCTAGATGCAGTGTTTTCTTTAGATTCTGTGATTACAGCAATCGGAATGGTTGACAATATTTATGTCATGATGGCAGCCGTGGTGATCGCTGTTGTAGTGATGTTGATTGCATCAAAACCATTAACAAACTTTGTAAATAAGCATCCTACTGTTGTTATTTTGTGCTTAAGCTTCTTACTACTGATCGGTATTAGCTTGATTGCTGAAGGTTTTGGTTTCCATATTCCAAAAGGATATATCTATTCAGGTATTGCAGTTGCAATCCTAATTGAAGGTTTCAACCAATTTACCCAACGAAATGCTGAAAAACATGCATCAAAACTACCTTTAAGACATCGTACTGCAAATACGATCTTCAAGCTCATGGGTGGCAAAGAGCAAAATAACCCAACGATTATCGATAACAACGATGATTCATTCGGTGCCGAAGAACGCTACATGATCGGTGGTGTATTAACTCTGGCTGAACGCTCTGTTTCATCGATTATGACACCTAGAGATCAGATTTCTTGGGTCAACATCGATGATGATATTGAAGATATCAGAGCTAAAGTACTTGCAGTACCTCACAGCTTATTCCCTGTCTGTAAAGGCAATTTGGATAAAGTCATTACTGTTGTACGCGCAAAAGAGCTGATCGATTGTTTGGATGAAAAAGAAGAATTGCAAAATCTTTTAAAACGCCAACGTCCAATTTTTATTTTTGAAAAGATGAAAGTAATAGATGCAATTAATACTTTGCGCTCTTCAAAAGGCTCTTTAGTCATGGTGACGAATGAATTTGGAAATATCCAAGGATTGATCACTCCATTAGATGTATTTGAAGCAATTGCTGGTGAATTCCCAGACTCAGATGAACAACTGGATTTGACGAAAATATCTCATCAAGAATGGGTAGCATCTGGCTTATTAGACCTTTATCAACTTCAACTTGAATTAGGCACACTTGAACTGGTTCAGGAAGGTTCAGGCTATGTAAGTGTCGCTGGTTTGTTACTAGATAAATTAGAAGGTCAAGTTGATGTCGGTTCTACATTGACCTATGAGGGAATCTATTTCGAAATTATAGAAATGGATGGCACTCGCATTAAGAAAGTCAAAATTATTTATCCGATGTAAATCCAAGCATAAAAAAAGAGCCTTTCAAAAAGGCTCTTTTTTTTATATCTCAATCTGACTACCAATTTCGACAACACGATTCGTAGGGATTTGATAAAAATCGCTAATAGGACTTGTATTCTTTTGCATCGTAGCGAATAACTGTTTTCTCCATGTAGTTAACTTATTATCCGCTTTGTAGATCAATCTTTCGCGTGACACAAAGAAACTGATTTCCATCAGATTATATTCAAAATCAATTTTATTGAAAATTTGCTCTAAGACCATAGGTACATTCGGCTGCTCTTTAAAACCATAATTGATTTGTATCCGATAAAAGCCTTTCTCTAAAACTTCGAACTCATATCTCAGTTCATCTTGCACGTATGGGATATCCGAAACTTGCACCGTTACCAACATATTTTTGTCATGAAGAATCTTGTTGTGCTTGAGATTATGCAACAACGCATGTGGTACTACAGATGGAGAACCTGTCAAAAACACAGCAGTACCAGATACTTTATTCATATCTGTACCAAGATATTTAATAAAGGTTTCTAACTGCAACGTATCGCTTTGGAGTTTTTCCTGCAATTGAACCCGCCCTTTCTTCCATGTCATCATCAATGTAAAGACAAAGACAGCGATAAGCACAGGCACCCATCCACCAATAAAGAACTTAAGTAGATTCGAGCCTAACAGCACTAAATCAATAAAAATGAATGGTACAGCGAATAAAACCAGTTTCCACGTTTTCCATTTCCAGTAGCTATAAGCAAGAAATGCAACCAAAAGCGTATCGCAGAACATGGTAATCGTTACAGCAAGACCATAAGCACCTGCTAAATTACTACTTGTTTTAAAGAGTAAAACTAGGAATAAAATTGAAATATATAGAATCCAGTTGAGTAAAGGAATGTAAATTTGACCCACTTCAGACGCTGAGGTATGTAGTACATTCAGACGAGGTAAATAACCCAATTGAATCGCTTGTTTCGCCATCGAAAAAACACCACTAATCAATGCCTGTGATGCGATTACAGCTGCTGCGGTCGCAATAAGAATCATTGGATAGAGGAAAAAGGATGGTACAAGTAAATAAAATGGATTGGTAATCGCTGTAGGATCTCTTAGCAATAAAGCACCTTGACCTGCATAATTCAACATAAGACAAGGCAAAACAACGAGGAACCAACCAAGGCGTATCGGAAGAACACCAAAATGCCCCATATCAGCATAAAGCGCTTCACCACCTGTGACGGTCAAAACGACAGCGCCCATCACAAAAAATGAAATATACGGATTGGTGATAATAAATTGCAATGCCCAATGTGGACTTAAGAAAGCCAAAATCGTTGGGCTTTGAATAATACTCACGAACCCAATCGCACCAATAGACAAAAACCAAAGCAGTGTAATTGGGCCAAAAAACTTACCCATTACGGCAGTTCCATGTTTTTGTACAAGAAACAATGCCGTCAGAATGCCGATACTGATCGGTAATATAAATTTATCAAATGCTGGAGCCGCAACAGAAAGTCCTTCCACAGCCGATAACACAGATATTGCGGGTGTAATAATGCCATCACCAAAGAATAATGAAGCGCCAATAAATCCTAAAGCTGTAATCAGAATTTTTGTTCGATTAGAAAGACCTGGCTGACGTAAATTCAAGGCAAGTAATGCCATGATTCCACCTTCGCCATTGTTATCTGCTCGCATTATCACCATCACATATTTAAGAGAGACGATCAACATGATGGTCCAGAAAATAAGCGACAAGATTCCTAAAATATTAATTTCATTGATTGGCATTCCATGTGTTGCATGAAAGCTTTCTTTAAGTGCATAAAGTGGGCTAGTTCCAATATCACCAAAGACTACACCAAGTGCAGCTAAAGTCAGTATGGGTACACTAGCTTTCTCTACCGTCTGATTTTGCATGTTGTAAAAAAACACTTCTAAAAGTTAAAGTGATACTAGCACTCAATCTATCACTCACTAAATAATTTATTTATAAGCCAGTTAAATATATAATATTTAATTAAATAATTGCTTATTCAAATTAAATCACTCTACCTTTGAGTTTATTAAAATAGCGCCAATAAACACGCTCGCATTCCTTCAAAAAAACTCCACTTGAGAAGAATTATCAGTTATTATCTAGGCAAGAATTATTCCTGTGAATTGACCATGAATGCTCATACCGTAACGTTGGCCAATGTCTTAACGATTCAAAAGCTTAGCAAAAAATTCGGTGAGCGTTTTGCTGTAAATCAAGCATCATGGTCTGCTCAAAGTGGTCAGATTATTTGCCTATTGGGACATTCAGGTTGCGGTAAGACAACCATGCTACGTCTGATCGCAGGTCTAGAGACTCCTACTGAGGGTTCTATTCAGCTAGAAAGAAAAGTTCTATGGGACCCATATCAACAAGTTCAAGCTGAAGAACGCAATATCGGTTTTGTATTTCAAGACTATGCTCTCTTTCCACATTTGAGCGTGTTGGAAAATGTGATGTTTGGATTGAAAAAAATCCCGAAGCACGAACGTCAATCTATTGCTGAAAATGCGTTAAAGCATGTCTCTATGTCGCATCATATTCATAGCTATCCACATACTTTATCTGGTGGTGAACAACAGCGTGTCGCTTTAGCTCGTGCACTCGCACCTAAACCTCATGTCTTGCTTATGGATGAACCATTTTCGAATTTGGATCATCGTTTACGTGATCAAATTCGACAAAGCACCATTGATATTTTAAAACAGACTTCGACCACAACTATCATTGTGACTCATGATCCTGAAGAAGCACTTCAAATTGCTGATCAGATTATTTTGATGCATCAGGGTAAAATCATTCAAAGTGGTACGCCTAAGCAGCTTTACTTCCAACCGAAAACACTTTTTGCAGCACGTTATTTTTCCGATTTGAATGAAATAAAAACCCAAATACAAGATCAACAACTGCATACGATTTTTGGAAATATTGATATTCCAAAACATTTGACGAGTAATAACCAGATTCGTTGCTATTTTAGACCCCACCAATTACGTGTTAATCGGATAAAAACTGAAAATAGTCTAGCTGCTAAAATTATTTCGTCGAACTTCTTAGGCTATTCACAACTACTTAAATTAAAAATCGAGGCAGAAGATAAAGTGTTAAGTGCTTATGTTGAATATTCTCAACATTACGACCAAGCAGACACCGTCTACCTATCGTTAGATTTATCTCAGTGTTTCTTTTATGAATCTAATGATTCAATCGAAATCCATCAATCATCCACTTAACTGGTATTTATTATTCAAGTTTCTTCTTTTAGGGATCAAAAATGAACCAACGAATAAAACTTCATGCGCTTTCAGTTAGTCTTGTCGCACTCAGCAGTGGTTGGGTAAATGCCGCTGAGGTCAATCTCTATACCACTCGCGAACCTGTATTAATTCAACCACTCTTAGAAGAGTTCAATCAAAAAACAGGTATTAAAGTAAACACTGTTTTTATCAAAGATGGAATGCTGGAACGTGTTAAAACTGAAGGTCGCCGCTCACCTGCAGACGTCATGCTGACAGTTGATTTCGGTAATTTGGTTGATTTGGTTGAAAATGGTTTAACTCAACGAGTGAACTCTAAAGTTTTAAATACCGCGATTCCAGGTAACTTACGTGCAGCCAATGGTCATTGGTATGCGCTATCTATGCGTGCTCGTGCAGTATATGTTTCTAAAGAACGTACACCACTAAAAGCCATCAGTTATGAAGATCTCGCAAATCCAAAATGGAAAGGCAAGATTTGTATCCGCTCTGGCAGCCATCCTTATAACACATGGCTAATTGCATCCTATATTGCTCATCACGGCGAAAAAGCAACTGAGCAATGGTTACGTGGTATCAAAGCAAATTTAGCTCGCCCAGCGAGTGGTGGTGATCGTGATGTTGCACGTGATATTCTCGGTAAAATTTGTGATATCGGTGTTGCAAATACCTACTACGTAGGAACAATGCGTAATGGTGATGCTGAGCAACAACGTTGGGGCAATGCAATTAATGTTGTATTACCTCGCTTTAAAAATGGTGGAACGCATATCAATGTATCAGGTGCAGCTGTAGCAAAATATGCACCAAACCGTAAAGAAGCAGTTCAATTATTGGAATTCTTATCTTCAGATCATGCACAAGCAATCTATGCACAAAGTGGTTATGAGTATCCAGTAAAACCTGGTGTGAAGATTGATCCAATTATCGCAAGTTTCGGAAAGTTAAATATTGATAACGTCCGTCTGAGTGAAATTGCAAAATATCGTAAAGCAGCAAATCTGTTAGTCGATAAAGTTCAATTTAATCACTAAGTGATTTTATGGGCAGGTCATCCATTTTGTTTTGACCTGTCCAATCAAACTTCTTAAACCTGCTCTTCAATAGTTTCTTAATCTCTAATGACCAAAAATAAGCATCACTTTAATTTATTTACATCGCTCAGTGGGGTATTAACCTTACTTGCTTGCTTGCCTGTTATTGCATTGGTTTTAACAGCAATTCAGGGTAATAGTGATATTTTTGGGCATCTGATTCAGTATGTTCTGCCCCCTACTTTGGTTGATACCAGTATTTTATTATTTGGTGTTGGTCTACTCACGATTTTAATCGGGACTGGTAGCGCATGGTTAGTAACCGCATATCAGTTTAGAGGTCGAGCTTTTTTAGATTGGGCACTACTGCTTCCCCTTGCAATACCAACATATATCATCGCTTATAGTTATATCGATATTTTGCATCCTATCGGCCCAGTACAAAGCTTTCTAGCAGCTAACTTTGGTTGGGAATCTCAACCTGCTTGGTTTCCGAATATTCGCTCTGTTTGGGGCTGTATTTTTCTATTAAGTTTTGTCTTATATCCTTATGTCTACTTAAGTACACGTGCAATGTTTCTCATGCAATCAGCTAGCTTGATTGAAGTTGCACGCAGTTTAGGGCTCAACCCGAACCAAGTTTTTTTTCGAGTCGCGATTCCTTTAGCTCGCCCAGCAATCGCTGTGGGGGCTAGTTTAGCTTTGATGGAAACCATCAATGACATCGGTGCAACCGAGTTTTTAGGCGTCAAAACTCTAACTTTATCGATCTATTCAACATGGACAAATCAATCCGATCTCGCTAGTGCTGCACAAATCGCGATTTTCATGTTGATCATTATTACTTTATTGGTTGTTATTGAAAGACTGGGTAGACGCAAACAACGCTATATGAACTCTGCTCAACGTAGTCGATTGATGCCAGCACAACAACTCAGTGGCACAAAAGCTGGTTTATGTTTAATACTTGGATTGATTCCTATCAGCATTGGTTTCCTCATTCCGTTCATCCATTTATTGGTGGAATCTTATAAGCGTTTCAAGTATGCAGGTTTTTCAGACTATTTATTACAAGCATCAATCAACACTTTATTTCTAGCTACAGTTGCTACTGTGATCACAATTGCAATTGGATTTTTTATTGTCAGTGCGGCACGCTTTAGCCAAATTACATGGTTTAGCCGAATTGCTAGTTTAGGTTATGCAATACCTGGAACTGTGTTGGCAATTGGTCTTATGTTATCACTTGGAAAAATTGATCATGCGGTAGCTGATTTTCTTGAATTTAAATTAGGAATTCACACAGGCTTGCTCTTTTTAGGAACAACTTTTACCCTCATTTATGCATACAGTGTACGCTTTCTTGCAATCGCAATTGGTGGAATAGAGTCTGGATATAATCGTATCCATGGCGTATTTGATGACGCGGCTCAAAATTTAGGCCGAAATCAATTTTTAATATTAAAAGAAGTTCATCTTCCACTACTCCGCCCTGCAATCATCTCTGCGGCATTACTTATTTTTGTGGATTGTATGAAAGAATTGCCGGCCACCTTGTTACTTCGACCTTTGAATATGGAAACCCTCGCAACTCAGTTATATGCTGAAGCCTCAAGAGGAACATATGAAGATGGAGCAATTGCAGCATTATTAATTGTTTTAGTGGGTTTGATCCCTGTCATTCTGCTTGCTCGTATGAGTAAAGTGCTAAACAAATAAATAAGATTTTAGCGATATAGCGAATTCTGCTATATAGTCCCCAAATAAGAAAGGGTTGTATTTAATCAATACAACCCTTTTTTCTATGTCTACCGAATCATCGATTAGAAACGATAACGAACACCAGCTTCAAATGAACGCTCAGGACCAACATAAATCCCTTGACGTAGACTTGCGATATAGCGCTTGTCCTCTAAGTTTTTAACTGCGCCATAAAACTCAACTTGATCATTCAAGGTATAGCGAGTTGTTAAATCGACAGTCGTGTAAGCATCGATTTTTCCAGTAAAGAATCCTGAAGTATTCTCAACAATCGGTTTGGTATTTAATTCATCAGTAAACTGAGAACCTGTATAGTTTGCACTCAACTGACTACGCAAACCTGCATAGGTATAACCTACCCCAAGATTTGCCACCCATTCAGGTGTATATGGTACACGGTCACCATCTTTTGATTTTAGTGAACCATTTTTGTTGTAACGATCGCCTTTGAACTCAGCATTTGCAATCCATGTAAGATTAGCAAACACATCGAAACCATTCTCAAACTCTAAACTTACAGCACCTTCAAGCCCTTGGTTGTATGTTTTACCACCATTGGTCGATTGGAAATCTGAGTTACTGTTAGCTGGAATAATTTGATTGTCAAAGTCCATACGGAAAGCAGTTAACTCGTAACGAACTGCATCTTGCTGACCTCTTAAACCCAACTCCCAACTTACCGCAGTTTCTGCATCTAGTTTTTGATCTTTCATTCCACTGAGTGAGTCACCATTTAGTGCAGGTGAGAATGCCTTGTAGACACTAGCGTAAAGCTGAACAGCTGGAATGAATTGGTAGGTGACACCTAATCCAGGCATTACTTCAGTATTTGAAGTTTTAACTGTTTCATTCTTTTGTTTATCATCACGTTGTTGTTCATAGCGTTCAACACGAACACCAGGCGTTACAGACAATTGATCTGAAATATCGAAACGGTTTTGAGCATACAAAGCAACACTCTTCGCGGAATCTTTGGTATCTTTTGCTGTCGTACCTGAACGAGGTGTAGCACGTTTCGCATTAATCGTAACGTCATCCATTTTCTCATTCATCAAGCGCAAGCCAATCTCAGCTTCACCAGGAATATTAAAAATAGTATTTTTGGCGATCAGACGAGTTTCTGCTCCAATACGTTCAAAAGCACGATTAAAGCCATTTACATTATCAGTATAAATCCAACGACCTGCAGCTTGTGAATCTGTAGGATTCACACCATAACGCCAATAATCACGATTCATTTCACTCCAATACAGCAATGTTTGAAGTTCAGTATCTGGATTAATATCCCAACGATGATTGATATCAAAAGAATTACGCTCTGTTAAGAACCAGTCATCAGGAGCAGGATTATTCTGTTTCTTGGCATAATACTCACCCAAGAACTGACCACGATATGAAATATTGGCATCATTTTCATAATGAGTAAATTTAACGCCAACCCATTGATTATCACCGATAGCTGTACCTGCTTTGATAACGGCATCTTTCATTTCATAGCTTTTATCCATGAAACCGTCACTTTTCGCCCAACTTAAAATCGCTCCGACATTGCTATCTTTCGTTGGAGAACTGCCACCTAATTCAACAGTTGTCTTATAGGTATCCCAAGATCCAATTGATAGATCAACAAGAGCACCATCTTTAGGTTGTTTAGTACGATAATTTACTACACCACCAATATTCATAGGTCCATAACGCAACGCAGAAGATCCCTTAAGAACTTCAATGCTATCCATACGTTGAATACGTGGATTGTAATAACGACCATTTCCAACAAATAAACCCGGCGCAACAGGCACACCATCTTCTAGAATAAGTGTTTTGTAATCAGCCGAACTAATTCCTCGCATACCAATGTTGCCAACAATTGCTGACTCCTCTTCAGGTTTAACATACACACCTGATACGCGTTTTAAAATTTCTTCTGTAGAGTTTGGAGTGAATTGTTGAATTTGCTCTTGGCTTACAATTACCGCTGCACCTGGAATTTTTGAAATTGAATCCTCTTGTGAGCCAATCACTTGAATCGTAGGTAATACAACAATTTGTTGAGTTTGTTCAGTAGCAGCATAAAGCATTGGTGCAAAACCACAGAACAGCAGACCACTCATAACAATTTGATTTTTAACAAATAAATACTTTTTCATGTGACCTCTATAATCAATCATCAGATTGAAATTCAGATTAAACTTAAAATAACCTTAAAAAACTGCGCAATTATAATACAAATAGAAACAATTATCAGTTAATGTTTTAATTTGAGTGGTATTTTGTTGCTATCAGGTTTCTAAAGCAAAATTCTTCTGGTGCTACATCTATTAAAAAATACTGATCATTTTCGAATATATAATAATTAAGGATTTAAGACACTGATCTACTCGACAAGCATGACTAATACTGGGTTAAGATACCTTTTTAGTTCTTCTGTAAATTCTGCGTGCAAACATGAGACTTAGCACTTAAATCATTAAATAAAACCCTACCTTCCTCAATGAAGGCTTAGGAGTAACAAATAAAATAAAAAAACTAACTTACTCTTTTGTTGCTAATTTCCTCATTCATTTTAGGAATCCTTTTTGTCAATCAAGCTCAATTTGTTAAGATGGCTGTCGAAAAAGGGTTTACACCAAAACTGTATTTTGTAATTTAGTGATTTTGATATCGAAAGTTAAGATTTCTTGATTTCGATCAATTTTAGACAGTAATGGTAAAACTTTATTTAGTAATATATTTTCAATTTAAGGACTTATAACGCATGAACAGTGACTCAGTTATGGCTGATCTCTCATCTCACACGCCGATGATGCAGCAATACCTCAAAGTCAAAATGGAGTATCAACATGCGCTTTTGTTCTATCGTATGGGTGACTTTTACGAACTCTTTTTTGAGGATGCCCATTTAGCTGCAAAATTACTTGGTATCACACTAACCCATCGTGGCAAAACAAATGGTGAACCAATTCCAATGGCAGGTGTTCCCTACCATTCCGCTGAAGGATATTTAGCACGTTTAGTAAAGTCAGGTCGTACCGTTGCAATTTGTGAGCAAGTTGGTGAAGTTACGGGTAAAGGACCTGTCGAACGTAAAGTAGTCCGAGTTTTGACACCTGGTACCTTAACTGACGACGCGCTTTTATCAAGTTATCAATCTTCAAATTTAGTTGCTCTGTGTATACAACAAAATCAAATTGGTTTTGCATTACTTGACTTGAGTGCAGGTATTTTTAAAGTTCAACAACAGACATATAAACCAGAGCAATTGCCAATAGAACTTGCTCGCTTGATGCCAAGTGAAATTTTGATTGATGAGGATTTAGTCGATCAAAACATCATCGAACATATTAAGAAAAATCTAGATTGTCCAATTACCAAAAGACCGAATGTAGATTTTAATCAAAATAATGCTCAAAAGACGTTATGTGACCAGTTTGCTGTTTCCACCTTATCAGGCTTTGGGTTAGATCCAATTCCTCTGGCAAAGGCGGCTGCCGCTGCGCTTATTCATTATGCTAAAGAAACTCAAAAAACAGCCCTACCTCACATCCGTTCTATACAGATCGAACAGAGTACAGATTTCATTGCTTTAGACCCAATTACACGTCGTAACCTTGAAATCATCGAACCGTTATTTGAGCATGGAACATCTTTATTCCAATTAATCAATGATTGTCAGACTGCGATGGGTGGTCGCTTACTGAGTCGCACACTCATGCAACCCATTCGAGATACAGCAATACTAGATGCTCGTTTAGATGCAATTGAGCAATTATTGAAAGGTTATCACGAATCACCTGTTCGCTTAGTTTTGAAAGAAATCGGCGATATTGAGCGTGTACTCAGTCGAGTAGCTTTGGGTAGTGCTCGACCACGTGATTTAGTTCAACTTCGCCAAGCCTGTGCTCAAATTCCTTTTTTACGACATGCTTTAGCGCCTGTACTCAACACTGAAAAATCCAAACTATTAATTGAGCTTGATCAGCAACTTGGTGATTTCAAAAGTCTACACCAACATCTTATTGCAGCAATTGTTGAAAACCCTCCTGTACTTTTACGCGATGGAAATGTAATTGCAGAGGGATATGATGATGAATTGGATGAATTACGCAAAATACGTGATCATGCGGGCCAATTTTTAATAGATTTAGAAATCAAAGAGCGTCAGCGAACTGGCATCAATACACTGAAAATTGGCTACAATCGTGTCAGCGGATACTATATCGAATTAACACGAGCTCAAGCTGAGCAAGCCCCTGCCGATTATATTCGTCGTCAGACACTTAAAAATGCTGAAAGATATATCACACCTGAACTTAAAAGCTTTGAAGATAAAGTGCTTTCGAGCGAATCTCGTGCGCTCGCTCGTGAAAAACTACTGTTTGAATCTTTATTGGATGAATTACGCCAAAATATTGCTCAATTACAGATGATGAGTGCTGCAATTGCTCATATCGATGTTTTAGCGAATTTTGCACATCAGGCAAGATTAAATAATTGGGCAAGACCTGAATATACACCAGAAACTTGTATCAAGATTCAGGCGGGTCGACATCCAGTGGTTGAGTCTTTAAACAAAGCTCCATTCACTCCGAATGATACATTCCTTGATCATCAACATCGTATGGCGATCATCACTGGTCCCAATATGGGTGGTAAATCCACGTTTATGAGACAAACAGCTTTAATTAGCTTGCTCGCTTATTGTGGTTGTTTTGTCCCAGCGAAATCAGCAAAGCTCGGTTCTATCGATCGCATATTCACTCGTATCGGCTCAGCTGATGACCTCTCTACAGGCAAATCAACATTCATGGTTGAGATGACTGAAACTTCTCAAATTCTACATCATGCAACAAGTCAGTCTTTAGTATTGATGGATGAAGTCGGACGTGGAACCAGTACATATGATGGCTTATCTCTAGCGTGGGCATGTGTACTCGATTTAACTAAACGTATTAAGTGTTTATGTCTTTTTGCAACACATTATTTTGAATTAACAGAATTGGGCAGCGAAGCTGGAATTGACAACTATCACGTCACCGCACAAGAGTTAAATGGTAATTTAATCCTATTACATAAAGTACAGCTTGGACCTGCAAGTCAAAGTCATGGTTTACAAGTTGCAAAATTGGCTGGTATCCCTGCTAATGTGATCAAAGATGCACAAAAACGTTTGAAAATACTGGAAAAACAGCAACATCAGCATTTGCAAAATTCTGTGCAAAATGATCTGTTTAGTACAGTTGAACATGAAATAGAAACTAAAGTTATTGAAAAAGTAATTGAAGTAAAAATGCAATCACCTGCTTTAGATCTTTTAAAGCAACTGGACTTAGATGACCTTACCCCACGCCAAGCTTTGGAACATCTTTATCAACTCAAAGCTTTATCTAAAAGCTCAGATACTATTGAAAATTAACCCTATGCTAGGTTCTCTACTATATTAAAGTTAGAACCTAGCAAATTTTAATTTCTAATTAAGTTTGAAAATGCGTCTTTTATCGTAGGATGAAGTGCAAATAGATTCAGGTTATTGAGAGTTATTATCAACAAAACTCATATAAATCAGCCCTTTTCATTGATACGAATAATAAATATCAATAAAAGGAATTGTTTCTATCTGCATTTTTTGCCTAAAATACGCTATTGAAAATGAAAACCATATTTTTTAGGTAGCTGCCGCCATGACCTTTGTTGTCACAGAAAATTGTATCAAATGTAAGTATCAAGATTGTGTTGAAGTTTGTCCTGTAGATTGTTTCTATGAAGGTCCTAACTTCTTAGTCATCAATCCTGACGAATGTATCGACTGTGCACTTTGCGAACCAGAATGCCCTGCAAATGCAATTTTCTCTGAAGATGAGTTACCTGAAGGTCAAGAAGTGTTTATTGAGTTAAATGCTGAATTATCTGAAAAATGGGCTGGCAATAACATTACTCAAATCGGTGAACAACCTGCTGATCGTGAGGAATGGAACGGCAAACCAAACAAGCTTCAGTATTTAGAAAAGTAATTTTCAAAAAGGCCAGTTTTACTGGTCTTTTTTTATACCTGAATCACACATTTCTTTGCAATTGTGCCATTTTTAGCCCCCTATTTTGCATTAAAATAGGCACTATACTAAATGTGAATTGCTTTTTTATGATGCGAAATAAATTACAGGGTCTGTTTTCATTATTTGTCATCCCTGTGATGATGGTTGGTTGTGCCACGTCTCCAAAGAAAGTTAGTCCAAGCAAAAGAATATATATTCCTGAAGAACAAGTAACTTTTAATCGTCCAATCCCTACAAAAACAGAACCTGCATCTTATCGTCAGTGGTTAGGTCAGGGAGAAAACTACGCACGTGTACGCGAATATGAACATTTCTTACTGCGCAATAATGTCGCACATATTATTCCTAGTTTTGAATTGCTTAAAACAGCAAGAGACTGGCAAAAGTGCGGACGTTCAGAATACATGGTTCCAAATCGTGAATTATGGAATAACTCACTTTCAACATTACGAGTATTCAAATATTTAATCGCTGCAAAAATTCTTACTGATTTCGAAGTTACCTCAGTTTATCGTGATCTACCACTGAATCAGTGTGCTGGTGGTGCAAGCTCATCAAAGCACTTATTTAATTCCGCAATTGATTTTCGTATTGGACCTGAATACCCTCAACCCCAAGATTATGCATATATTGAACAAACAAAATTCAAGTTATGCCAATTTTGGATTCAGCATGGTCAAAGCCTAGATCTCGGTATTGGATTATATAGTTCAGGTCAAATTCATTTGGATACTCAAGGTTATCGCACTTGGGGTCCTGATTTGACTCGTAATACATCTCTTTGTAACTTCTAAATTGCAAAACTCGAGTAAAAATGAGGTCTTTTGATCTCTTTTTACTTTCAGCGCTCATGATTCCTTCAGCATTCAAATTGCACTTCGAAGATAAATGTTTAAAATGCAGCTATCAAATTTATAGGTAAATACAACCATGCAACAGTTGTGGACAGACATTGATGAATATATTAATTCACATCTCATTCCCACAGACGAGAGACTTCAACATGCATTAGATAACACTGACCAGCAGGGTTTTTCTAATCATCTAGCTGTTGCACCTAACCAAGGCATGTTTCTACAAATGTTGATTCAAATGAATCAATGCAAGCGTGTGCTCGAACTCGGTACATTTGCTGCTTATAGTACAATTTGGTTGGCGAAAGCACTGCCCGCTGATGGATATTTGCTTACTGTGGAAGGACGGGATACACACGTGATCCTTGCCCAAGAAAATATTGATTATGCCAATATGCCAACCCAAATTGAGCTTAAAAAAGGTCGTGGCGTTGATATCATGAATCAATTAATTAATGAAAATAGTGAACCATTTGATTTCATTTTTATTGATGCAGACAAACAAAGTTATCCAGAATATTTTGAACTCAGTTTAAAATTGGCACGCTCAGGCACTATCATTGTGCTAGACAATGTTATTCGCTCTGGTGATATCTTAGATTCAAATAATAAAAAGCCAAGTATTGAAGGTATCCGCCAAGCTTTTACTGCGCTCCAGAATCATCCTCAACTTTTATCGTGTACTGCTCTACAAACTGTTGGATCGAAAGGGCACGATGGCTTTGCAATTGCAATCGTCAAATAGAGGTTAAAAAATAAACTTTTATTTTTTAATTATAAATATCAATAAATTAAGTATATTAAGATTGCTTTTCCATATAGTTATCCACAGGAATTGCGGATAACTATATGGAATAAAATGAACTACTTAGCAACAAGCAGCGGTACATTTGCATTTCTAAATATCGTGGTTGTGATGCTACCCAAGAAAAACTGATGAATCTTACTGTGACTAAATGCACCTAATACAATCAGTTGAATATCATGTTCGCGTTGATATTCCAAAATATTTTGTGCTACATCGCCATAACGATATATTGGTATTACATCTAAACCAGCACTTTTAAGATATTTCTCAGGTTCAGTCAGCATCTCTGGATGATCACCAACATACAGTAAATGGCATTGCAGTTTTTTCAATAAATCACTTTGAGCAATTCTCTCCATCATCTTTTGACAAGTCGGAGAGTATTCATAAGCAAAAATAAAACGTTTTGGTGGTGAAAAATGCTCCCCTACGGTAATTACCGTGCAATTCGCCCCACGAATAAAGTTTTCAACATTACTTCCAATTGGTTTATTTTTTTCAGCAGCGCGTTCCCCGACTCGCCCGATGATTACCACATCATTTTCTTTAAGAATATTAAAACTCTGTTCAAGAAAATCACCTTTTTCTTGAATTTTGGTGCTAGTCAAACCGTAATTTTTTTCAATTAATTCAGAGATATGTTTCAGTAAATTATTACTATAATCCAAGGCTAATTCGCTTTGCTTTTGTTCTAACTCAGCCAATTCTTTAAGTAACATGGCATTACTTTCAAAACCGATTACACCACTAATTTCACCTAAATGGTAACTGGCGGGATAGTAATCTAGGATTTGCAAAAGGACTAATTCTCTTTGAGTTTGCTTGGCAACCCAAACTGCAGCCTCCGCCACCGCATCGATACAGGGTGAGGAATCGATACATGCAATAACGCGGTTCATAATCGCCTCTCTTTAGGTTCAATACCTTAGGTCTTCTACTTATTTTTAACTTAACACAGATAGATAGCAGGTTGGTTAAATTTATGTATAGAATCTCTTGAGAGTTTTCTAGTTAATTCTTATTTCCGATAACGAATCAATTTTGCAGGGTTTCCAGCCATAATTGCATGTGGCTCAACATCTTTAGTAATCATACTATTCATACCAATAACCGCATGATCACCAACTTTAATCCCATCCTTAATTCCAACATGAGCTCCTAACCAAACATCACGTCCAATTTCTATGCCTTGTGAACGAACTGCTTGCTGATAGATGGGTCGATCTAAATCCATGCCATGGTCAAAAGCATACAGATGACTATATGCTGCAATTCTAACTTGATCATGCAACTTAATACCTGCGCGACCTCCGTCAAGAATACAATGGTGGTTGATCGCGACTTCAGAACCGATTTCTAACGGTCCATGTAAAGTACAATCGGCAGCAATAAAAGTATTATCGCCGATAGTAATTTTACGTCCTCGCTCAGCAAAGATATGTGCTAAAGGTGAAATAAAACAATTGTTGCCAATTTCAACTGTTTCCATTTCCATTAAATAGTTCTGATATTCTTTTTGCCATGCTTCCGCCCATTCTCTATGTTTGGGTTTTAAAGACCAATATAACCATGGCATATAGTTCAATCGATGTTTATGCTGTTCACGATATTTTAATAGTGGATCATGCATCATCTGTTTGATCCTCAATAAGTTTAAGCTGCTCGCGACCACGCGTTACATCTTGAAGTTTGAGCTTTAATGGTTCGATCTGGTGTATTTGCACTTGTGCCTGAATACTAACACCCGTTTCAGTATAGTTTTCTAGAAACTCTATTTGCTGTTGTAGTAATTCATATTGAATAATAGCCCATTCGTTAAATGCACAACTAAAAGTAATCTTCTTTTTCTCAATTAATTCTATTTTTTCAGCGAGTAGCAGACACTGACCTGCACAACCACCATACGCCCTGACTAAACCACCAGTGCCTAGTTTTACTCCGCCATACCAACGATTCACCAATACAATAACATTGGTTAAGTCATTCCCCTCTATTGTTGCTAATATCGGGCGACCTGCTGTACCTGAAGGTTCGCCATCATCATTGAACCGTACATGATGACCTATTTTCCATGCCCAGCATTGGTGTGTCGTCGAGATGTCTTTTGTCTCTTCTAAAAACTTTTTTACTTGTTGCTCATTTTCTACAACACTCGCAATCGCCTGAAAGCGACTTTTTTTAATTTCTTCTTCAAAGGTAACGGTTTGAGCAATAGTAAAAGGCATAAAAACATCAATGCAAATTTAAAAACAAAGTATAACGTCTTAAGGTTCAAATAAAAAACCTCGCAATTGCGAGGTTTTTTGAGTTTAGCTTGCTTATCTTTCACGCAAAGCTTCTTTGGCCTTATTAAATGGCTTAAGTAGATAATCCATAACTGTTTTTTCACCAGTGCGGATATCAACTGTCGCTACCATACCTGGTGTGATACCAAACGCATGACCTGCTTTATTGAATAACTTGTCAGAGTCAGTGCGGATATAAACACGATAGTAAAATTGGTCTTGTTTAACTTCATCTCGAATCGTATCAGGAGAAATTACTGTTACTTTTCCAGTCAAACCACCGTAGATCGAATAGTCATACGCAGTGATTTTCACTAAGGCTTCTTGACCAGGTCGAATGAAAGCAATATCTCTTGGAGAAATACGTGCTTCAATTAACAGTTTGTCTTCTAAAGGAACAATCGTCATCAATTTACCGTTTTGCGGAATAACACCACCAAGAGTTGTTACATCAATTTCTTTAATCACACCACGCACAGGTGCTTTAAAGATTGCACGTTGTAAACTATCACTGCGTCCCATCACAACTTGTTGTTGCGTTTCAATATCAGTATTTGCCTTCGATAGCTCTTCTCGGGCTTTTACATAGTATTGATTACGTGTGTCATTCATCTTATTTCTAAGATCATTGGCTTCACGCTTGAGTCTAAGTACTTCTACTTCACTTGCAGCACCTTTCGCAACAAGTGGTTCAGTCATCATCAATTCTTGTTGAACTAATTGTAAAGCTTGTTGGTAACCAGCTAATGATTGTTCTAAATTTTCACGTCTAGAATAATAAAGAGCGGTCTCTTCTTTGACTAATTTAGGTTCTTTGAGCACTTCTGCAGGAAATGCTAAAGGAGTTCCATTGACTTCAGCACGTAATCGCGCAGCAGTCGCT
>NZ_JADKPY010000037.1:0-1524 GCF_015351505.1 Acinetobacter sp. SK-43 | reverse complement strand
GCTTGAGCAGAAGTTAAAAGTGATTTTGATTCACCGACATTAGATGCGAAGCGTGTTTGATCTAGTTGCGCAAGGATTTCTCCTTTTTGAACAATATCACCCTCTTGCACATTTAACTTCGTAAGAATACCACCTTCTAAAGATTGAATAGTTTGCTCTTTAGATGAAGGGATGACCTTACCCGTTCCTGTAGAAACTTCTTCTAGATTAAATAACCAAGCCCAAGTCAAAAAAATCGCTAAACCAATACATACAATCCAAATCACAAGACTTGAACGTGGTAAAGCTGGCTCTTTGTAGGATACATTCATAGAACGGTTGTTAGCTTGTTGTTCGCTCATGAATCTTCCCCTTGTTTAATTTGTTTTTGTTGGCCTGCTGATTGATTTAGAACTTGATCTCGTGGTCCATCCATTACAACCTTACCTTCGTTCATCACAATGATACGATCAACCAACTCAAGCACAGCTCGTCTATGTGTTGCGACGACTAATGTTCTGTGTCCTAACCAGCCTTTTAAGTGATCAATTAATTGTTTTTCGGCAATATCATCAATCGCGGCAGTCGGTTCATCGAGTAATAAAATGTTAGGTTGGCGAATCAGTAATCGTGCTAACAGCAATTCTTGCTTTTGCCCGCCTGAGAAGCCTACACCACCTTCTAAAACTAAATGATCTAAGCGCTCTTTTTTCTCTTGCACAAAGCCTAAAGCACCTGTCACTTTTAAAGCTTTTAAAATGTCATCATCTTTTGCTAAAGGCGCACCTAAGGTCAAATTCTCACGAATTGTTCCGTAGAATAAATGTGCATTCTGATTCAACAATGCCATATCACGGCGCACATCAGCAGGATCGATTAAGGTAATATCGAGACCATCCAAATGCACAGAACCATTTGATGGGGATTGCATACCAGCCAATAATTGTAATAATGTTGATTTACCTGCACCGTTACGACCTAAAATCGCAATCTTTTCACCAGCTTTAATTTTCAAATGACGAAGTGCAAGAATTGGACGAGAATCTTCTTCTGTGTATTGGAACATAACATTTTTAAGTTCATAGTCCCCATTTAACACTTCTTTATGAACCAGATGCGCTTGATCAGGTTGATCAACAGGTTTCTGCATTAATTCATCAAGACTTTTCTTCGCAACCTTAGCTTGCTGTAAACGTCCTAAAATCCCTGTGATTTGTGAAATAGGGGCAAGCATTCGTGAGGAAAGGATCGAACACGCAACCAAAGCACCCGTTGTCATCTCGCCTTCCATCACGGCAAAACATCCAACTAATACAACAGCGGCATAGGTTAAACCTTGAATTTTTTGTGTCAAAGCAGTTAATACACCAACGATCTTACGTTGTTGCATACTAATATCCGCAGACACCTCATTCATATGATTCCATTGGTTTTGGAATCTAGATTCTGCTCGTAATAACTTAGGGGCTTAGGAAGTTAAGCATATCAAAAAGTATGGTAACTTCCTTATATGAAAGCAAAAAATAGATACTATTCCCGTTCAAA
>NZ_JADKPY010000036.1:0-70387 GCF_015351505.1 Acinetobacter sp. SK-43 | reverse complement strand
ATTTATATCTCGATTTGCTTAAATTACTCCGTAACAATCCTCTTTAACTTCCTAAGCCCCTAAGTTTTTTATAACGTTGAATATTAATAATCGTTTGTGCAACATCGAGTGAGATATCATCAATTTTCACCAAAACATTGGCTTGTTCCACAGCAAGTCTTGCTTGTTCTGTATTGACACCAGACTTCACTTTACCGAAGTCATAGACCATTTGAGATGCACTCAAGGCAAGAACTTGCTGACCTCTTGAACTCTTTTGTGTCAAATCACCTGTATTCATACCGCCCGTAATCTGCGGATAGTAACCAGCTTTAGCAACATCTATATTTGCATTTTGTGCAGCAAGAGTTGCTAAAGTCTGAGAAATCTCAGGATTACGTTGAACTGCGATCTGTACAGCATCTTTAAGTACGCGAGGCTGACTTTGTATAATCTGTACAGACGCAGGCTGCATAGGTCGCCCGCTACCGACTACGGGTAAATTATTATTCGATGGTGTCACCGTGAAATTACTTAGCTTTTGCATGTTAGCAACTTTGAAATCTTGGTTGCTTTTCGGTGCAAGCAGCTGAGCAATATTATTTTTTAAACTGTGATATTTTTCACTCGGTGTTTCTGCATGTACTACAGGTACGGAAAACGAAAATACACATAATAGCCATTTCAAATCTATACATGTTTTGTGTGCTCCATTATCTACATTTAAATCGTTGTTAATGCTCATATTCTTTTCAAATTGTTATCATTTAAAAGCCCATTCATTCTACTCATTTTTAAAATAAAAACACCATGAGAAAACTACAATTTACACATCGCTTAAATGTTTGTTTTTTGTAATATATATCACACTTTTTTGCTCATAGCTTAGCTATTATTAGCTTTGACCATAGATTTATTAAATTAAAATCAAATACATAAAAAAGAAGAATGAAAAATATTCCAGTAAAAGTCACGTATCTATTTATTATTTCTATTATTTATAAAAAGAAAAAGAGCTATTTAGCTCTTTTTCATATTGTTCAAATGGCTATTTTTAAACCACAAAATCATCACCTAAATACACTTTACGCACTTGCTCATTATCTAGAATTTCCTGAGGGGTACCTTCTGCAATGACTGCACCCTCACTCACGATATAGGCTTTTTCACATATCGCTAATGTCTCTCGAACATTATGATCAGTAATCAATACGCCAATACCGCGCTCTTTCAAAGTTTGAATAATATCTTTGATATCACCCACAGAGATTGGATCAACACCTGCAAATGGCTCATCTAGCAACATAAACTTAGGATCTGCTGCTAATGCGCGAGCGATTTCCGCACGGCGTCGCTCACCACCTGATACGCTCATCCCTAATGAATCTTTGATATGGCTAATTTTAAAATCATTCAATAATTCATTGAGACGTTGCTGGCGCTGTTGCTTGTTTAAGTCTTTTCTTGTTTCCAAGATCGCCATAATGTTTTCAGAGATCGTGAGCTTTCTAAAAATAGAAGCTTCTTGTGGAAGATAGCCAATCCCTTTTCGAGCACGCTCATGCATCGCAAGATCAGATAAATCGAGATCATCTAAATGAATCTCTCCTTTATCCATACGTACCAGACCAACAACCATATAAAAGCTCGTCGTCTTTCCAGCACCATTAGGTCCCAGTAAACCCACAATCTGCCCGCTCTGCATCGTAAAAGAAACATCTTTTACAACCCAGCGCTTACTATAATTCTTTGCTAAGTGTTTGATACACAAAGTTTGTGGTTGTTGTGCTGATTGTTCCATTAATCACGCGCCCCTGGGAAGCTTTTAGAACTAGAAGGTGGAATAATAATTTGAACTCGATTGGTAGATGAACCTTGAGCCTCAACATCACCTTTATTCATACTATATTTCAAAGTATTACCACGGATGCTAGAACCATCTTGATATAGATAAGCTTTTCCTGACAAAGTAATGATCCCTGTGTCTGCATTGTAAATAATAGTTTGAGCCTCGCCTCTTGCTAAGCCCTTATTTACATCCATTTGCTGCTGAAACTTCGCTGGTTGACCCTTTGCTGTAATAGTTTGAATTTCTTTCTTACTATTTAATGTTGCAACAATGGAATCTGCTTGTAGCTTCATCGTTCCTTGCTCAATCACAACATTACCCGTATACGTTGTGATACCTGTTTTATCATTATAAGTCGCGCGATCAGCAACCAATGATAATTGTTGATTACGGTCTGATGGTAAAGCAAATGCTGAAACTGAGCTAAATGCAACTGCTATACACGCAACATGTTTTAGGAAAGCTAAACGATATTTAGAATTAGGAATTAGGCGCATACTTTCCTCGAACTTTGAAAAACTCATATTGACCATTGTTTAAATTTGCTTTCAGACCTTGGCTGACGAAAGCTGAATTTGGTGATTGCACTGTAACTTGATGTTGTGTTTCCAACGCTCTCGTTTTTGGATAACCCGTCAACTCATCAGTACGAAACTCCATTTTGTTGCCTTGATCTGATAATTTTGTTGCGACAACATCACCCATTAAAACAATTTTAGTATTGTCATCATAACCTTTGGCTTGCTTTGCATAAAAAGTCGCATCAGGCTTACCTTGTTTAAACATCACGGCATTGAGTTGATCCAACTGTGAAGTTTTTGACTGCATATTTTGTTCTAATTGCTTGATTTCAGCACGAACGTACAAGTTACCTTGTTCATCCGTTTGGGTTAGGTGAACACCCTGAGCTGAATACGTCATATTTTTAGCCGATTCAACATCAAGCTTTTTCGCTTTGCCGCTATAGTAATAGTAGCCTCCGCTAATGGAAGCAACCACTACAGCAACAACATATAAAACTCTGGTATCCATAAACAGGGTTACCTAACCTTTGGGTAGTTCATTCTATATTAATGTGGTACAGCTAAGTATTTTGCAAGTAGCTCTTGGTAAACACCTTTTGAAGTAAGCAACATGTCACAAACTTCTCGTACAGCACCACGCCCACCCATTGCTTGGGTGACAAGATGAGCACGACGACGTACTTCCTCATGCCCATTTGGTACAGTAATACTCATACCCGCAATTGCAAATGCAGATAAGTCAGGCCAATCATCACCCATGTATAGACAATCTTCAGGGAGAATATTGAACTGAGCACAGGCTTCACGTAATGCTGCACCTTTATCTTCACGTCCCTGAAATACCAAATCAACGCCTAAATCTGACATCCGTTTTTCAACTATATGGCTTTTTCGTCCAGTGATGATGATCACTTTCATACCAGCCTGTTGAACCAATTTCATTCCTAAACCATCACGAATATCAAATGATTTAATTTCATCACCCGAATTCGTTAATGTTACAAAGCCATCGCTTAAGATTCCATCGACGTCTAGCACGAGTGCTTGTAAATGACGTGCTTGTTCTTGTAAAGCATAAGATGCCATGGCTTAATTTACTCCCGCCTGAATTAGATCATGCATACTAATAACACCAATAACTTTATTAGCATCATCAACAACTACAAATTGATTGATTTTACGCTCATGCATTTTTTCTAATGCTTCTACTGCGCGAGCTTCCTGAGAAACCGTAAGTGGATTTTTGGTCATGACTTCTGCAACAGGTAAATTAACATCAAAACCTTGCTGATGATCGATCATACGACGTAAATCACCATCAGTAAAAATACCGAGCAATCTATCCTGTTCATCAACAATGGTCGTAAGACCAAGACGTTTATCAGAAATTTCGTATAACACCTTATTCATCGGTGTATCAGGTTTAACTTTGGGTAATTCTAAACCTGTATGCATCAAATGTTTTACATGTAAAAGTAAACGTTTCCCTAAAGCTCCAGCAGGATGCGAACGAGCAAAATCATCTGCCGTAAATCCACGCGCCTCCAACAAAGCCACAGCCAATGCATCACCCAGCACTAAGGTTGCTGTCGTACTTGATGTTGGCGCTAAACCTAATGGACAAGCTTCATTAGCGGCACCTAATGTTAAAGGTACATCAGCATTTTGTGGCATTGGCCCTTTATCATCACGACTAATCGTAATGAGTGGAACGCCTAGATGCTTAATCAAAGGCATAAGCATCATAATCTCATCACTTTTACCAGAGTTTGAGATTGCAATCAGCACATCACCACGCACCAGCATGCCTAGATCGCCATGACCCGCTTCACCTGGATGCATAAAAAATGAAGGCGTACCTGTTGAAGCAAAAGTCGCCGCCATTTTCCGTCCAATGTGACCAGATTTACCCATTCCTGTAACAACAACACGACCTGAACATTGCAATAAAATCTCACATGCACGATCAAAGCGTTCATCTATTTGTGTTGCAAGAACTTCAATCGCTTGCTGTTCGATGCGCAGCGTTTCTAGCGCGCTTTTTTGGAAATTTATCGTTTGTGACATGCAAGTTTGACTCAAAATAATGTTCAATCTACATAAGCGTAGATGATTTTAATCAAAAGAATTGCGGAGATTCTAGCATAACTGTTTGTGAGAGACGTTTCTAAATGTATAAGATTTCTTAGAAAATGAACAAATATAGAACCCCTATAATTTAATCAGTTCATTCCTTTAGAACATGTTTTTTTATGCGGATAACTTTATGAAAAATGATGCATACGTTATGATGTAACGCTAATTTTGTTGAGTGTTAAAAGCCCTTATGCAACCTTTTGTTTTATATAACTCTGAGCAACGTAAAAAAGTTGAATTTGTCCCACGCAAAGAAGGTCAAATCGACATGTATGTCTGTGGTATGACAGTTTACGATTACTGTCATATTGGACACGCTCGAGTTATGGTTGCATTTGACTACATCATCCGCTTCTTGCGTAGCCAAGGTTGGAAAGTACGCTATATCCGCAATATCACTGATATTGACGATAAAATTATTGCGCGTGCCAATGAAAATGGAGAAAGCATTCAACAACTTACTGCACGATTTATCGAAGCGATGAATGAAGATGCTGCTAATTTAGGTTGTGCTGCGCCAGATGAAGCTCCCAAAGCGACTGAATACATTGATCAAATGCAAAACATGATCAGCAATTTGGTAGATAAAGGTGCTGCCTATCCTGCAAGCAATGGTGATGTCTATTTTGAAGTCACTAAATTCGATAAATACGGTCGACTTTCAGGCCGTAAACTCGATGATATGCAAGCAGGTGCTTCTGAACGCGTAGATGTTGAAGTTGAAAAGAAACATCCTTTTGACTTTGTACTTTGGAAACATGCAAAGGAAAATGAACCAGCTTGGGCATCTCCTTGGGGTAATGGTCGCCCAGGTTGGCATATTGAATGTTCTGCAATGTCGACTTGTTGCTTGGGCAATCATTTTGATATTCACGGTGGTGGTTCAGACTTAATGTTCCCTCATCATGAAAATGAAATTGCACAAAGTGAAGCTTCAACAGGCGAACAATATGTAAATTATTGGATGCATGTTGGATTCATCAATGTCGATGGTGAGAAAATGTCTAAATCACTAGGCAATTTCTTTACGATTAGAGAAGTGATGGAAAAATTCCATCCAGAAGTGATTCGTTACTTTATTGTCTCATCACATTATCGTAGTCCAGTCAATTTTTCTGATGTTGCTTTAAAAGAAGCTAAAACTGCGTTGAGTCGTTTCTATCATTCATTTAAAGCCTATCAACAAACATATGGTCAGAAAATTGTTGATGCATTAGATCAAAGTTTTGTTGAACGCTTTAATAACGCAATGTGTGATGATTTCAACACGGCTGAAGCGATGGCTGTTCTATTTGAACTTAATAAAGAGTTAAATCGCGCAGTTAAAGAAGAACAAGCTGAACAAGCAACAGTTCTCTACTCAACTTTACGTCAGCTCACAAATATTCTTGGTCTAGTTCAACACGATGTAGATGAATTCCTTAAATCAGATATCGGACAAGAAGCTCTAACACTTTCTGATGCTGAAATTGAAGACTTTATTCAGCAACGTGTGGATGCGAAAAAGGCTAAAGACTTTGCCAAGGCTGATAGTATTCGACAGTCTTTACTCGATCAAGGCGTGGTTTTAGAGGACACTCGCCAAGGTACAATTTGGAGACGTGCTGATTAATTCAACACTTAGGATTATAGAGAGTTGACAGTTTAATGAAATTCTCTATAATTCGTCCATATTGCGGGAATAGCTCAGTTGGTAGAGCATAACCTTGCCAAGGTTGGGGTCGCGAGTTCGAGTCTCGTTTCCCGCTCCAAAATTTAAAAAAGCTCTAGTCATTTGATTAGGGTTTTTTTATTTCTTCTCATTCGATCATAAATCTACAAATAACTGTTTGGCGAATCCAGATTATTATCTATCCATCATTAAGCTTCCTAAACAAATTAAATAAAAATCATAACCATGGTTTTATCAGATTTACCAAAAGTTCAAGAACACTTACACCCATCCCCTACACTTTTTTTCATAACTCTCATAATTTAATCCTTTGTGTTTTTTTAAATTAGGTTTAGTAAAAATGAAAAAATCTATTATTGCCCTATCGATTGCATCTATTTTTCTTGTAGCTTGTAGCAAAACAGAGAATAAAAAAACTGAAGAACAAGCACAGACTTCTGCCACAAGTGAAGCAGTAGCAGAAACTACAGTTGCAGATAACGCACATACTGCAGAAAATGCTTTAGATTGGAATGGTACTTATAAGGGTGTATTACCTTGTGCTGATTGTGAAGGTATTGAAACTGAATTAGAGTTAAATTCAGATAAAACATATGAAATTAAAGAAACATATCTCGGTAAAGGGGATGGTAAACCTTTTGAAAGTAAAGGTAGTTTCCAATTCGATAGCAAAAACCTTTCAGTGATTGAACTAGACCAAGCAGGTGATGGACGTAAATATTTTGTCGCTGAAGGTTATCTTAAAGCTTTAGATTTAGAAGGTAATGAAATAACAGGCGAGTTAGCTGATAAATATCAATTGAAGAAAGAAGCTGAATAATAGATTTTCTGCTTAATTATTTTTTTCTAGAAACATAATAAAAAAAACCCTGCATAAGCAGGGTTTTTTCGAATCAATCAGAAGCGATTAGCCACCGAATTGGTTCATTGTGTTTTTGCTAGCATCACCAGCTTTAAGTGCGTTCTCACCAGCAAAGATTTCTTTGTGATCATCACCGATGTCAGAACCAGCCATTGCTTGGTGTTTAACACATGCGATACCACCGCGGATTTCTTTACGTTGTACGCCAGCAACATAAGCCAACATACCTTCTTCACCGAAGTAACCTTTAGCAAGCTCATGAGTAGAAAGAGCAGCTGTGTGGTAAGTAGGAAGAGTGATCAAGTGGTGGAAAACACCTGCTTCACGTGCAGCATCAGCTTGGAAAGTACGGATCTTTTCATCAGCATCAGCAGCTAATTCAGAGTTATCGTACTCAGCGCTCATTAATTTAGCACGGTCGTAACCAGATACATCTTTACCTTCAGCAACCCAACGGTCATACGCTTGTTGACGGAAGTTTAAAGTCCAGTTGAACGATGGAGAGTTGTTATAAACAAGTTTCGCGTTTGGAACTTGTTTTTTGATGTCGTTTACGAAACCAGCAATACCAGCAACGTCTGGAGTTGGAGTTTCGATCCAGATCATGTCAGCGCCGTTTTGTAAGCTAGTTACACAGTCAAGCACAACGCGGTCGTGTTGAGTGCCTTCACGGAACTGGTACAAACCAGAAGCTAAACGAGTTGGGCGGTGTAATTTGCCATCACGCTTGATAAGGATTTCGTCATCAGAAGCTTCAGAAATATCGATTTCTTTAGTGTCTAAGTAGCTGATGTATTGAGAAGCTAAATCACCTTTCTCTTTAGATACAGGGATCTTTTGAGTTAAGTCAGCGCCTTCAGAGTCAGTACGTGCAACGATAACACCTTCGTCAACACCAAGCTCAAGGAATGCATAACGTACAGCATTGATTTTAGCTAAGAAGTCTTCGTGTGGAACAGTTACTTTACCAGCTTGGTGACCACATTGTTTAGCGTCAGAAACTTGGTTTTCGATTTGGATTGCACAAGCACCAGCTTCGATCATTTGTTTAGTTAACAAATAAGTTGCTTCTTCGTTACCGAAACCAGCATCGATGTCAGCAATAATTGGCACAACGTGAGATTCAAAGTTGTCGATTTGTGAAATGATTTCAGCAGCTTTAGCAGAATCACCAGCTTGTTCAGCTTTTTGTAAAGCACGGAACAAATCATTTAATTCTTTAGCGTCAGCTTGACGTAAGAATGTATAGATTTCAGCGATTAGTTTAGGTACAGAAGTTTTTTCGTGCATAGATTGGTCAGGAAGTGGACCAAATTCTGAACGAAGAGCAGCAACCATCCAACCAGAAAGGTAGATGTAACGCTTGCTTGTAGTACCGAAGTATTTTTTGTTCGCAATCATTTTTTGTTGCGCAATGAAACCATGCCAGCAACCTAATGATTGAGTGTATTTGCTTGAATCAGCGTCATATTCAGCCATATCTTTACGCATGATAGCAGCTGTATATTTAGCGATGTCTAAACCAGTGTGGAAACGGTTTTGAACCATCATACGAGCAGCATCTTCTGGGCGAATCGCACCCCAAGTACCACCTAATTTTTCTTTAACGGCACGAACGTGCTCTAAAGCTGATTGATATGTCATGATATTTTCCTTTCAGGGATTGGCATCGAATGCACGCTGAAAACCATGCTTTTTTATAGGCTAGATTTCAAGCACTTCATCAATATGTTGCACAGCTTAGTCTTTGCCAAGAGATTAATCCAATATTCTTGGGTAATTTTCGGTATTTTTTTTTGAAATATGCCTTTGAACATGAATTTATAGCGAGTCCAAGTCATTACAAACCATTGTTTTAAATAATATTTAATTAAGCTTAACAATGAGATTAGAAAATCAAATTTATTAAAAATGAATATCTTTTAATCGCTCATCTTTCAGAGTTCCACCCCTAAAATTTTATCAAATTGACATTTTTTGCCATTTAATAGGTCATTTATTTTGTTATTTACTAAACAACTGTGCTTGATATCTTTGGTTAATTCTAAACCAAATTTAGATGTACTTTAGTTTTTCTCAAATTGCGTTTTTAACTATGCTTTTTGGCGGATTAAATTACACAAAAGCCTTTAGATATGTCATAATTCAACACAATTTAAATATTTTATTCTCGGTATTTTTTTTATGAATCTGGAGCGGGTCGATCTCAATTTATTAATTTATCTTGATGTACTACTTCGTGAAAAAAATGTCACACGTGCAGCAGAACAATTAGGTGTTACTCAACCTGCGATGAGTAATATTCTAAGAAGATTGCGTAATCTATTTAATGACCCCCTGCTTATTCGCTCTTCAGAAGGTATGACTCCAACTGAACGTGCTTTAGAACTACAACCCCGTATTCGTGATGCCCTTTCTGATCTATCAATGATCTTAGAGCCGCGAACTGAATTTAGACCCTATACAAGTAATCGCGTTTTCCGAATCATGACATCGGACTATGCTGAAGCAACTTTAGTACCGAGATTAGTTAAAGCTCTTCGATCTGAAGCACCAAACGTTGTACTCGACTTTTTAACTCCAAGTGATGTTTCATATCGTGATATGGAACAGGGTAAAGTTGATTTAGCAATTAACCGTTTTAATGAAATTCCTCAAAGCTTCCACCAAGTGTTAGTTTGGCGTGATAGCTTTAGCTGTATCCTTAATGACAAACATCCAGCTGTCACCCACCTCAATTTAAAAAGCTATTTAGATGCTCAACATATTTGGGTTTCTAAAACTGGCATGGGCGTGGGTTTTGGTGTTAACCCTGATAAACAAGCTGGTTTGGGCTGGATTGATCAAGCCTTAGAGCGGATTGGTCAACGACGTAAAATTTCAGTATTTACACGTCATTATCAAATGCCAGCTCTTTTAGCTCAAAATGTAGATTTGATTGCGACGCTACCAACACGTATGGCGCGCCTTCAAACTCAAAATCCGAAATTAGTCATCAAAGACCCTCCATTTTATATTCCAGAATTTGAATTAAAAATGGCATGGTGCCCTTTACTCCACCACCATCCTGCACATCGTTGGTTAAGACAATTAATTTTATTTGTCGCACGCCAAATGATTGAGGAAGAAAACCGTGAATTTTTTATAAATAATTCACAATTTTCACAATACTAAAACAAGCTATTGTAAAAATATTGCGAGTTTGTTGAAATATCAGCAGATTCTACTTTTTTGAGAATATGCTGTTTTCATAAATAAGATTATTACACTGAGGTAAGGATTGAGTTACCTCAGTGCTTTTTTTGTGTTACAACATATTCATAATAATGATGAACCACAGGTGATATGTGAGTCTCTTCCAAAATATTATAGTTATTATTTTACTGATTTCAGCAGCAGGTTTTTTATCACTTACTGAAATTGCACTTGCAGGTGCTCGAAAAGTTAAATTAAAAATCCTTGCTGAATCAGGTGAAACCCGCGCACAAAAAGTTTTGGATTTACAAGAACAATCCGCTGATTTCTTTGCTGCATCACAAATTGGTTTAAATGCAGTTGCTATTCTGGGTGGTATTTTAGGTGAAGCAGCTTTTCGTCCATTTTTTGTAGAAATGATTAAAGGTTTTTATGCTGGTCCTTGGTTAGAAACCATTGGTTTTGCCCTATCATTTACTATGGTCACTTCACTATTCATTTTATTTGCTGATTTAATGCCAAAACGCTTGGCAATGATCGCTCCAGAAAAAATTGCAATTAGCGTTATTGATCCCATTCAAGTTTTTATCAAGGTTTGCAAACCCTTAGCTTGGGGAATTAATGCGATTGCAAACTTGTTATTTCGCTTATTTAAAGTAAATACCATTCGTGATGACAATATCACCTTTGATGATATTTCTGCGGTCATGGATGCAGGTGCACAAGCTGGTGTCTTACAAAAGCAAGAACATCACTTTATTGAAAATGTATTTGAACTTGAAGAACGAACTGTTCCCTCCAGTATGACTACACGTGAAAACGTGGTTTATTTTACTTTGACGGAACATGAAGATAGCATCCGTCAAAAGCTAGCTGAATATCCTTATTCAAAATTTGTTGTGTGTAATGAACATATCGACCAAGTTATTGGTTATGTCGACGCTAAAGATATTTTAATTCGTATCTTAAACAAGCAATCCTTCACACAATTGAATGAATCAACTATTCGTAATGTACTCATTATTCCAGACACACTCACCTTATCTGAACTACTAGACCGTTTTCGCTCAACTAAAGAAAAATTTGCTGTTGTTATCAATGAATATGCTTTAGTCGTTGGTGTTATCACCCTGAGCGACATTATGATTACCGTTATGGGTGATTGGGTCACACCAATGGATGAAGAGCAACAAATTATTAAACGTGATAATCACTCTTGGTTAATTGATGGCAGCACACCAATTGAGGATGTAAAACACGTTCTAGAAATTGAAGAGTTTCCAGAAAATGAAAACTACGAAACGATCGCTGGTTTCATCATGTATCGTTTGCGTAAGATCCCTCGCCCTGCGGATGCGGTAGAATATGCAGGATTTAAATTTGAAGTCGTCGATATTGATCATTATAAAATTGACCAATTGTTGGTAACTCAGATTATGCCAAATCAAGAGAATGTTTTAAAAGATCACGAAGAATAATGTAAATATAATGAAGCCCAACATTGGGCTTTTTATTTAAAAATAAACCAAACAATCATAGCGATTAAAAAAAGAACAGCAACTAAAAACTGAATACCACTGCGACTACGTTGAGCTAATTGTTCTTGTATAAATACTTGCTCATTTGGGTGAGTATCTAAATAACGATCTACTAAATCCTTAGACTCTTTCAGACCTAGACCCGTTTTTTCACGTGTTATTTTTATCGCATCAATTAATTTACCTGACCTTAATGCAATTAAAGCTTCATGTGGTAACTCTTCCATTTGAGTCATGTGCCAAACATCCTTGTTATTCTAATCCATTAATTTATAAAAATTTTTATATGATAACTATTTAGTTACCACCATACAAAGAAATTAGTTCATCTAATGTCGCTTGATAATGAATAAGAATATCTTCTGATAAAATTTTATATGCATTATCAAATTGCACCATTGGCCAACCTTCTTTCCAAAAGGGGAAAATATTATGCAAACCTTCTGTCACAATTGCATCTTCGCGTGTGATAGCTTGAGAAACCTGAGATAAAACTTGAGCTGTTTCTGCCCCATCAATTGCTAAATAATCAATACCACGTACTTTTAAGATTCGGATACGATCTTTTTTATAACGTATTTTTTTGGCCTGTCCTGCATTTAGTCCCAAAGCTAAAGTAACAGCCTCTACAAACTTCTCTTCAAAACTATTATTCAGCGCAACCAAAGCATTTTTGTGTGCTTCTTGACGACCAACTTTCCCACCATTACGAATGATCTCTTTAGCTTCAACATCAAGCTCATCTTTTTTCATAGACTGTAAAATGTCTAAAATTTCGATATCGCTTAAATACTCAGGAGATTGTTCAGTCATGGGAGTCCAAATACAAAAATTCAAAGCACTATTGTCGCATAAAAGTAAAATTAAAACAGAACTAAAATATTCTTACGTAATGCATAAAAAGATGAAATAAAAAGTTAATTGTACTCTAGATGAATAATTTACTTAATGCCTAAGCATTTATAATCTATAAAAAAACCCGCTTTCGCGGGCTTTTATAAATCAGTTCAGATAATTATAAACGAACTAATTCAACAATTTGTTCTGCTGCTTCTTCAACAGTTTCAGCAGTTAGGTCTGTATCCGTACCTTCAACGGTAGTTGTAATGACAACTACACCTGTTTCACGTAACAAATTGATCTGATCAACTGATAATGTAGATTTTGCAATCGCCACTACACCCTGTTGGATCAATAAACTTTCTAAGGCTTGAGCATTTTCGATTAATTGTGCAGAAATACCTATCACAGCAGGTTTCTGACCTAAACGAGCAGCACGATCTTCTGCAGTAACTGGATTGCTATGCGCAGTCCACTCAACAGCAGCTTCAACCATACCTGCACCAACCGTAACGTTGCTTAAACGATCAATAAAGATAAATGAACCTGTATAACGACTGTCTTGGTATTGATCAAATACAACTGGTGCATCAAACTCAATAACCACATCAGCAATTGCATTCAACTCTAGCTCTTCAACTTGTGTATGTTCAAGTGTATTGACATTAACTCGGAAATTAATCGCTGTAACTTTAGCTGGTACAGTTTGGGTACCAATCTTCACGTTATAAAGTTTGCCTTTAACTAAAGGATGTTCAGTCATCCAAACAACTGAAGCACGAACGCTACGTGAAATTAAAGGTTGCTCGCCTGCACGAACCAATACATTACCACGTGAAATATCAATTTCATCGTTCAATGTAAGTGTCACTGCTTGACCAGCAGCTGCGCTTTCAAGATTTCCATCAAAAGTTACAATTTCTTTAACTGTTGATTTTTTGCCTGAAGGTAGTGCTACGATTTCATCGCCTACTTTGATTTCACCAAGCGCAATCGTTCCTGCAAAACCTCGGAAATCAAGGTTTGGACGATTCACGTATTGAACAGGGAAACGGAATTCATGTTTATTCGATTCACGTTTGATTTCCACTGATTCAAGAATATCCATCAACGTTTGACCCTTGTACCAAGGTGTGCTCGCAGATGGATTTACAACGTTATCGCCATTGAGAGCTGAAATTGGAACAAAGACGATATTTTCTGGACGACGGTTGCCTAACTGATTTACAAACGCATCATATTCAACTTGAATTTCATTGAATCGAGTTTCAGAAAACTCAACCAAATCCATTTTATTGATCGCAACTACGATATTTTTGATGCCGAGTAAACTTGCAATGAAGGTATGACGACGTGTTTGTGTTTGAACACCATATCGCGCATCAATCAAAATGATTGCAAGATCAGCAGTTGAAGCACCAGTCGCCATGTTGCGCGTGTATTGCTCATGCCCTGGTGTATCCGCGATGATGAACTTACGTTTCTCAGTTGAGAAATAACGATAAGCAACATCAATAGTAATACCTTGTTCACGTTCAGCTTGTAGACCATCTACAAGTAGTGCAAGGTCAGGTGCATCACCTGTTGTACCTACTTTTTTACTGTCTCGAGTAACTGCTTGCAATTGATCTTCATAGATCAACTTTGAATCGTAAAGTAAACGACCAATAAGCGTTGATTTACCATCATCCACGTTACCGCAAGTCAAAAAGCGTAGCAGGTCTTTATTTTCGTGCTGTTTTAAATACGCCAAGATGTCTTGGCTAATAAGATCTGATTGATGAGACATTGCTCAAAACTCCACATATTCTTTAGAAATCATTTTTAATTTCCCTAAATCCTTCTTTCTAAAAGAGATTTACTTTAGGAAATTAGAAGTAACCTTCCTGCTTTTTCTTTTCCATCGAGCCAGCTTCATCATGGTCAATCATTCGACCTTGGCGTTCTGAACTAGTGGCCAAAAGCATTTCCTGAATAATTTCAGGTAAGGTATCTGCTTCCGATTCGACTGCACCTGTTAATGGATAACAGCCTAATGTACGGAAACGCACCGATTTCATTTGTGGAACTTCACCCTCTTTTAAACGCATACGCTCATCATCTACCATGATCAACGTACCACTACGCTCTACAACTGGACGAACAGCTGAGAAATAAAGAGGAACAATTTGAATGTTTTCTAGATAGATATATTGCCAAATATCTAACTCAGTCCAGTTAGATAATGGGAATACACGAATGCTTTCCCCTTTGTTTACTTTACCGTTGTAAAGATTCCAAAGTTCTGGACGTTGGTTTTTAGGATCCCAACGGTGTTTCGTATCACGGAATGAATAAACACGTTCTTTCGCACGTGATTTCTCTTCGTCACGACGTGCACCACCAAAGGCAGCATCAAATTGGTATTTATCCAAGGCTTGTTTTAAGCCCTGAGTTTTCATGATATCCGTATATTTTGAACTACCGTGATCAAATGGGTTAATCCCAGCATCACGTCCTTCTTTGTTCTGATGAACAATCAAATCAAAGCCATGTGTTTTCGCCATGTTATCGCGGAAAGCAATCATGTCCTTAAATTTCCAACCCGTATCTACATGTAGTAATGGGAATGGGAGTTTCGCTGGATAGAAAGCTTTTAATGCTAGATGGAGCATAACCGCCGAATCTTTACCAATCGAGTAAAGCATCACAGGGTTTTCAAACTCAGCAGCAACTTCCCGAATGATGTGAATACTTTCAGCCTCAAGCTGTTTGAGGTGAGTTAATCTATTCTCAGTCATGTACACTTCCTCCTTTATTCATGCTACCCATAAAATCTATAAGCGGTCTTACACCACCACTTGGAAGACCGTGTGGAGGAACGAGTATCATAACAACTCCAATTTTTCGTGATATCGATGTTATTACCAGAACTTAATTAATGATCTAGTAAGTTTTATTCATTATAATAATTTAGAGAGAGTTCTTTAGCTTGTTTTTTCATATCAATATGCAAAATTATGATATGAATATATAACTTCATTATAAAAGTGAAACCATTTATTTTTATTCTAAAGTAAGAAAAGAAGCCTGTTTAAGCTTCTTTTCTTGGGATTATGATGTTTAAAATTAGAAACGGAACATGTTACGTTCTAATGGAATTTCAAGACCTACAGAAACACCACCATCATTGCCATTTAAATCTGAATCACTTACCCAACCATTAATTTTAAGAGGGATTGTTGGCTTTAAATAGTGTGTCCAAGTCAAGTCTAAACCTTTCACAGTGTCAGCTTCTGGAAAAGCTGCATTGTTATCTTGCACACGTTGAGTTTGACTTACTTTTGCATAAATAACACGACCACTTAAACGATTCATTACATCAAAACGAACATTTCCACCAACAGAATACATCTGACCATCTCCCCCCATTGCATGGCCTAATGGGAAACCATGTTGATAGTAGCCATCCGTGTAGATAGTATGACTATAGGAAATACCTTGTGCTTTACCATTTGTACGTGTGTCAGCCCATTCAGCATAAAGTTGATATGGCATATTTTTATAGCTAGAAGAGAAATCTGCACCGCCTAAGTACATATATTTTGCTGGTAGTCCACCTGCTTCATCTTCACCAACAAACTGTGTATATAAACTTACAGGCACATTAAATAGAGGTTGCAAAAATAATCGACTATCGAATCCTGCAATTTGGTTAGAAGGATCAGCCTCGCCAGTTCCTCCATTGTCTTTACTACCCGTCCAAGCATCCCATAATGAGCTTAGACTCTCTGGTCGTCCTTCTCCACCCCATTGAATCGCTCTTGAAGCTCCTAGCTCTAAAGCAGGAAAAGGACGAGCAGTTAAACGTAATCCAATCAGTTTTGCGTCTGGTATAGCTTTATAGTCATCTAATTGACCTGCAAAAGCCTGATATTGCCAAGGTCCAATCCAAGACAACCATTTTGTTTCAAAAGCATCTTGAACTGCACGTTGTACAGTCACACCATATACAGGACGACTTGCATCGCCACGAATTAAGCTACCATCATGACCTGGTCCCCAATAAGTTGGAATTTGACCTGCAATAACCCATTGATTCCAAAGCTTACCAGCTATATAAGAACCCTCTACATTTGCATCATTTCCATTATCAATTAATGGATCTTTTTCACCATTTACACGAAGTTTAGCATCCCAATTGTCACCACCAGCATTCAACTCAGCTGCGATTTGATATTGAGATTTTTGGTTATCACCAAATGCTTGAGGAACTGTCTTTAAATCCGTACCAGCATGCAAACCCACTTTTACAGTTGCATTGTCTGCCTGCAAAGTATTTATCACAGAGTTCACAACTTTTTGCTGTGTATTATTAGTCACTTTCGCTTGTGACAACGCTCTTTGAATTTCATCACCACTTAAGGGCCATGTAGATGTACTGATTTGAATGACGCCTTGCTGATTTAACCAATTTAGATCAGTACGTAAATTTTCATCGTTGAGCACTAAGCCTTGCGCAAAAATAGTCGATGAAAACGAGGCAAATAATGCTATAGAAAGCGATTTTTTTAGAAACATGTCCAAACTGTTCTCAAGTTTATTTATGAGCACATCATCGTTTTTTTAGAGACACATTTCAATCCTCTAACCAAACAATTACATTTCTTAACGCAGAAAACAAAGAAGCCACTCTTAAGAGTGGCTTCTTTTATTAATCAGTCAAATGTTTAGTCTTTACGACGCATATGCGGGAATAAAAGCACATCACGAATACTTGGGGCATTCGCAAACAACATAACTAAACGATCAATACCAATACCTTCACCTGCTGTTGGCGGTAAACCGTATTCTAGCGCTTCAATAAAGTCCGCATCGTAATGCATTGCCTCATCATCACCAGCATCTTTCTCAGCAACTTGGGCTTGGAAACGCTCTGCTTGATCGATTGGATCATTTAATTCCGAGAAACCATTTGCTAACTCACGTCCACCGATGAAAAACTCGAAACGATCAGTAATATGTGGATTATCATCATTACGACGTGCAAGTGGAGAGGTTTCAGCTGGATATTCGGTGATAAATGTTGGCTGACGTAGCTTAGTTTCAACTGTTTCTTCAAACACGATGGTTTGTAACTTACCTAAACCAAAGCCTGGCTTAACCTGCTCTTTTAATACTTCTTGAGTAAACTTAGCCAAGAAATCACGGTCATTTACATTTTCAGGTGTGAAATCTGGATTGTGTTCAAGAATCGCATCAAACATTGAGATTTTCTTGAATGGACCTTTAAAGCTATATACCTCTTCACCATAAGGTACATCTGTTGTACCCAAGATATCGATTGCAAGTTTCTCAAGCATATTCTCAGTCAATGCCATCAGATCTTTATAATCAGCATATGCTTGGTAGAACTCAATCATCGTAAATTCGGGGTTGTGACGAGTTGAAACACCTTCATTACGGAAATTACGGTTGATTTCAAATACACGTTCAAAACCACCTACCACTAAACGTTTTAAGTAAAGCTCAGGCGCAATACGTAAATAAAGCTCCATATCTAAAGCGTTGTGGTGTGTTACAAATGGTTTTGCAGATGCGCCACCAGGAATAACATGCATCATTGGCGTTTCAACTTCCATGAAACGCTCATTGGTTAAAAATGCACGAATACCTGCAACAACTTTGGCACGAATTTCAAATGTTTTTCTTGTTTCTTCGTTGACAATAAGATCTAAATAACGTTTACGATATTTTGCCTCGGTGTCAGTTAAACCGTGGAATTTATCTGGTAATGGGCGTAATGATTTGGTTAGTAATTCAAAACCTTCAAGATGCACATATAAGTCACCCTTACCTGAACGACCAATATAACCTTCTGCAGCAATAATATCGCCAAGGTCTAAACTTTTTATTGTTTCTAAAATATCAGCAGCTAAACCTTTACGATCAACATAAAGTTGGATACGACCAGTCATATCCTGAATCACCATAAATGATCCGCGGTTGAGCATGACACGACCAGCAACTTTTACATAAACCTTTTCACCGCCTTCAATTTGCGCTTTAGCTAAATCTTTAAATTGCTCTTGCAAATCAGCAGCATAGTGCTCACGTTTAAATGTGTTTGGCCAAGGGCTTTTGCCAGTTTGTTTGGCAGTATCTTGGATTTGCTTTAATTTGGCATGACGCTGTGCGATTAAATCGTTTTCGGAAAGTGTCTGTTCAGAAGTCGATTGAGCGTTTTGTTGCGTCATCTCTGCCTCGATTAAGTAAAAAATGAAGTGACATAGAATAGCAGATCACAACCCATTTTCGTATTGTTTCAACCAGACAATTCAAAAAAATGAAGATTTTATCAAATTTTCAAACTGATACTTTGCAAATTTAGAACAAAAACCCAAGCCGAATTAGTCTCATTTTTCTGCTAAATGTTTAACCATCGCCAATCCTTGATCAAAACCATTATTCATCATTTCTTCGTATTCAGGTTGAATATCGACTTCTACATGAAGTTGCGTTTCTCCATTGTAATCAACCAACAAATATTTTTCCAAAGAGCCAGCCCAAGCTTTCACATCCTCACTATCAAAATCCTCTTGATCATCTTTAATCATCCCGAGGTGCTTGAAAACAATTTCATTCGGCTCATCTATTCGTTCTATTGTCGATACCATCCCATTTCCATCACCATCAGTAAAATAGGTTTTACCACCTACTTTCCAATCAGACTTCATTTGAGAATCACAAGAAAAGAATTTTGTCCAAACATTATAGGTTTCAGTTCCCCATAATATGTCCCAGACTCTTTCAGGAGTCGCATAAATTTTAATGTTGTAACTTAGCGTTTTCATAAATATAACGTCCTTATTATTGTGATAATTCATCATAACTGATTTTCAAATGTATGTTTTTTATTCAAACCAAACTTATACGTTTCATTATTTTCAGCAAATAATAAAGTCCTCGATATAAAATTAATTAGAGTAATTGCTCAAATAACAAGACTTTCGGCCCGAATTGCCATACCACTTTTTACATAAATGATTAAACTCTTGCATTTACTTTACTTAAATGTCGTTCTGCGTAAAAATCTAACTCCCGATCAACACAAGTTAGTTCTATTGCAGCGATCGTAACGACATTATGGAATAGTTTTACTGAAAGGCAATTTGAGCATACCTATCAGTTTGGAGAGTCACATGAAAAAATATCAATGTATCGTTTGTGGTTGGATTTATGACGAAGCAGAAGGCTGGCCACAAGACGGCATTGCAGCAGGGACAAAATGGGAAGACATCCCAGATGATTGGACTTGCCCAGATTGCGGCGTTTCAAAAGCTGATTTTGAAATGGTTGAAATCTAAATAGAACTAAAAGACCATGATCATCATGGTCTTTTTTTCTTATGTTTTATTTTTATATTAAAAAAATTGGAGAATGTAATGCATCCTATCGTCATCATCGGATCAGGCATGGCTGGTTATACTGTTGCACGAGAATTCCGTAAACTGAGTCCTGAACAAGAACTCATGATGATCTGCGCGGATGATGCGGTAAACTATGCTAAACCAACATTATCCAATGCTTTTGCAGGTAATAAAGCACCTGAACAAATTGCTCTAGGTGATGCTGCTAAAATGGCAGCCCAACTTAATATGCGTATTGAAGCGGCAACTTTGGTAAAAGAAATTCATCCTGAAAACCATGAAATCACGTTAGAAAAAAATGGTGAGATTTTCAAACAAGCCTATTCAAAATTAGTTCTTGCAGTGGGTGCAAATCCGATTCGTTTAGCAATTGCGGGCGATGGTAGTGAAGATATTCACGTGGTCAACTCATTGGTTGACTATAGTGTATTCCGTGAAAATCTAGCAAAGCGCAAAGACAAACGCGTAGTGATTCTCGGAGCTGGATTGATTGGCTGTGAATTTGCGAATGACTTATTACATAGTAACTATGACGTTACGGTCATTGATTTAGCACCTCAACCACTTGGACGCTTATTACCAACTCATGTTGCTGAAGCATTTAAAACCAACTTAGAAGAAGCTGGGATTAAATTTGCACTTTCAACTACAGTTGAGAAAGTTACCAAAATTAATGATGGTGAAGACTACGCTGTGACTTTGGCGAATGGACAAACTTTGGTTGCAGATATTGTTCTTTCTGCTATCGGTTTACAACCAAACACTGCTTTAGCCAAAGCTGCCGATATTCAAACTAGTCGAGGTATTATCACAAATACACTACTAGAGACCAATCAAGCTGATATCTATGCAGTGGGTGACTGTGCTGAAGTAAATGGAACTTTGCTTCCATACGTCATGCCTATCATGCAACAAGCACGTGCTTTAGCAAAAACTTTAAGTGGTCAAAGCACAAATGTTCATTACCCTGCTATGCCAGTTGCGGTAAAAACACCAGCTGCACCTCTTACTGTTTTACCTGCACCAATTGATGTTGAAGTGAATTGGGAAACTGAAGAGTTTGATGATGGTATGCTTGCTAAAGCAACTGATGCTGAAGGGACATTAAGAGGTTTTGTTTTATTAGGTGCAACTGCTGGTAAACAGCGTTTAACTTTAACTAAACTCGTACCGGACTTGATTCCTGCTCAAGCTTAAGGTTTAAATAACAGAGTTTATTGAGAAATGGGTTCCAATAAACTCTCTCCCGAAAGTAGATAAAAACAATTCAACTTGGAATGAATACCATGAACAGCGCACTTCAATTTAATGTCTCTCCTTATGCTCCATTTATGCAAGAAACCAAAGTTACTTTGGGTAATGGCATTGAGTTACATGTTGAGGTTGGGGGAAATCCTGAGCATCCAACAATTTTGTTGGTGATGGGATTAGGCGCGCAAATGCTGTTTTGGCCAGATTTTTTTTGCAAATCCCTAATTGATCAAGGATTTCGTGTTATTCGATTTGATAATCGTGATATTGGTTTGTCTTCAAAAGTTCGTCATAAAGGACAACGACTGAATACCATGAAACTCATGAGTCGATTCATGGTCGGGTTAACGAATGAAGGTGCGCCCTACACGCTTTATGATATGGCTGACGATGTGGCTATGCTAATAGATCAGCTAGGTTTAGAAAAAACCTATATTATCGGTGCCTCTATGGGTGGCATGATTTCACAAATCGTAGCAGCTAAATATCCAGAAAAAGTTGAGAAAATCGGCCTTTTATTTACAAGTAATAATCAGCCGTTTTTACCACCACCTTTTCCGAAACAGCTCTTTAGCTTAATTGGAAAACCTGAAGCTCATGATGAAGATGCGATCGTCAATCATAGTTTAAAAGTATTTCATATTATCGGCTCTCCTGGATACGTTAACCAAGTAGAAGCAATTCAGACTATTCGTAAACTATATCGTCGTAGTTTCTATCCAGCGGGTGTACTTCAACAATTTTTAGCAATATTATGTACAGGTTCATTGCTGCCACTCAATAAGACTATTAATCAACCAACATTAGTGGTACACGGTTCAAAAGATCGCTTATTACCGCCAAGTCATGGGAAAGCGGTTGCAAAAGCGATTTCTGGTGCTAAGTTTGAATTAATTCATGGAATGGGGCATGATATTCCTGCACATTTCATTCCTCAACTTAGTGGTTTGTTTGCACATCACTTTAAATCATCACACTAGGACACTATGGCTGCATTACCCTCATTAAGACAGCTATCATATTTAGTTACGTTGTCAGAAACTTTACATTTTACTGAAGCAGCTCGTCGATCATTTGTTACCCAATCAACATTATCGGGTGGCATTATGGAATTGGAGCGTCTTTTAGGTGGCGTCTTAGTTGAGCGTGATCGTCAAAACGTCCGTTTGACTCCTCTAGGTGAACAGGTTGTTGCCCGTGCGCGTGTATTACTAGCTGATGCACAAGATTTGATGCGCCTAAGCCGAGAAATGAGCGAACCATTAACAGGTGATTTGCATCTTGGAATTATTCCTACAATCGCACCTTTTATCTTGACGCAACTTTTAGATGAAGTTCATCGTCAACTTCCTAAAATACAACTTCATCTACATGAAGCACAAAGTGAGAAAATTGTCGAAAAATTAGAACACGGCAATTTAGATATGATCGTTCTTGCTTTGCCATTCGATACTCGTGGTTTAAAAGTTGCTGAAATCGCTAAAGAAAACTTATTTGTTGTTTACAATAAAAAAGATAAGAATGCGGCTGAAGCAACTTCATTAGATGATTTGGATTTAACACGTCTCATGCTTTTAGAAGAAGGACATTGTTTACGTGATCATACACTGAGTGCTTGCCCAGTCGGCGAACGTAAAAATGATCACCGTTTAAAAGCGAGTTCACTACCAACGCTTGTTGAAATGGTGTCTTCTGATTTAGGTTTTACTTTATTACCTGAGATAGCTTTGAAGAACAGTATGATTCATTTTAATGAAGAAATTGCTGTCAAATCGATCGGTGATGCCCCAAGCCGCACACTTGCTTTAGTAACTCGCAAAAGTACTCCTCTACAAAGCGAGTTCGATGTGATTTTTCAGATTTTGAAGAAAATCACTGCGCATCTAGAATAAAATAAAATGCCTGTAATATGAATTACAGGCATTTTTTTAAAGAAAAACAGTAAAAATTTCTATTTTATTTCCAATAAATTTACTTGCTCAACCTGTACATCACTCATGCGTCGACCTTGATCTAATAATTGGTCAAAATAAGACTCAACCACTTTGGCTTGATCAGCTGTATTTTCAACTTTATACATGTTTTGACGAAATTCGTTGCTAGAGCGTAAACCTTTCGTATACCAAGCAATATGTTTACGGGCTATACGGCATCCTGAGTATTCACCATAAAATTGATACAGCTCAGCTAAATGCCCCATTAAAACTTGTTTCACTTCTACAATTTCTGGTGCCGCCAAGTGCTCCCCTGTCTCAAGATAATGCGCAATTTCTCTAAAAATCCATGGTCGTCCCTGAGCAGCACGCCCGATCATAACAGCATCAGCACCAGTATAATCTAAAACATATTTTGCCTTTTCAGGACTATCGATATCGCCATTCGCAATCAAGGGAATATTTATGTTTTTTTTAACTTCACGAATTAATTCATAGCGAGCAGTATTTAAATACATATCTTCACGTGTACGACCATGTAAAGCTAAAGCTGCTATACCTGAATCCTCGGCACGCTTCGCGACACGAAGAATATTTTCCTCACCATTTAAAAAGCCAAGGCGTGTTTTTAAAGTTACAGGTACATCCACTGCTGCAACGACAGCATCTAAAATCCTTGCCACGAGATCTTCATCTTGCAGTAAAGCCGAACCCGCGAGTTTATTACATACTTTTTTCGCAGGACATCCCATATTAATGTCAACGATTTGCGCACCATTCGCAACCTGATATTGTGCAGCTTCAGCAAGTTGCTCTGGATCAGAGCCAGCTATTTGTGCTGAAATTGGAGCAAGTTCACCGTCAAAATTAGCTCTGTACAAACTTTTTTTGCTCATGCGAAGCGTTTTATCAGCGGTCATCATTTCACTAACCGCATGACCCGCACCAAAGTATTTACATAAGGTTCTGAACGGTCTATCGGTTACACCCGCCATAGGTGCGACAATCAAATTATTTGACAGTTGATATGGGCCAATATACATATATTTTCTTACAAATTCTGATCAACATAGTATACTTCATTCGCCCATTCAGCTCATCTTTTTATGCGGTGTTGCACTGATTATGAATAAATCGACTTCGACTCGTCCCTTTTTCAAGACTATTAGCATCTTAACTGCATGCATAAGCTTAGCCGCTTGTGGTGATAATGCTTGGTGGTCAAGTGACAAAGATCCTGAGATGGAGGCTGATCAAATCAGAAAGGTCATTCCTGCACGTGTAAATGATCGTGAATCTTGGTCTCAAGATATTTTCGATATTATGCAAGAGCTAAGCATTCCTAAAACTAAGCAAAATGTATGTAGTATTGTCGCTGTAGTCGATCAAGAATCGAACTTTGTTGCTGACCCTACAGTACCTGGATTAGGTGCAAAAGCGGTTGAGGAAATTAACTCAAGACTAAAAGAAAAGTTCGAAGCAAAACTTGGCGAAAAAATTGGTGGCACAGTCGCTGGTTATTTTGAAGATGTACTCAAAAACCAACCTTCACCAGAAAACAACTATATGAGCCAGATGCGTAAAGTACAAACTGAACGCGAATTAGACTTACTCTATCGAGAAATTTTCGATTACATGGCTCAACATTATCATGTGAGTGCATTAACAGGCGCAGCCAAACTGGTTGGGCAAGACATTGGTGAGAAGTTAAATCCAATCACCACATTAGGCTCAATGCAAGTACATATCAATTATGCCAAAGAGCATAAACGTAAAGCTGGAGGCATAGCCGAGTTACGCAATGATCTTTACACTCAGTATGGCGGTCTATACTACGGTATTCATCGTTTAATGGAATACCCTGCTAATTATGATGAAGCAATTTATCGATTTGCAGATTATAACTCTGGAATGTATTCGAGCCGTAATGCTGCCTTCCAAAAAATGCTAGGTGCATTAACAGAAGCTGAAATTAGTTTAGATGGTGACTTACTCCTATACAATAAAGACGGTGATGTAAGATCTACACAAAGCCAAACTGAAAAAGAATTAATTGCTGTTTTTGCTCAAAATAATGTATTGGTAACTCCACGACAAATTCGTGCCGATCTGAAAAAAGAAAAAGAGAAAAAATTTGAAGATACTCAAACTTACTTAGCTGTTCAAAAACTTTATCAAAAGAAAACCAACAAAGAACCAATGTATGCTGTCATGCCTCAAGTGGTCATTTCAGGGCCTAAATTGAGTCGTGATTACAATACAAATTGGTTTGCAAGTCGTGTTAACGGGCGTTATGAGCAATGCATGCAAAAAGCAAAAAGAATCAAACTATAAATCTTGCACTCTTTGATTTTGACGGGACTTTATATCCCAAAGATAGTTTTACTGGGTTTATCTTTTACACCCTTTCAAAACGACATATTGTAAAAAATGGCTTGAAAATTCTGCCATGGATTCAAGCCTATTATTTAAATTTATATCCAGCACATGCAATGAGACCAAAACTTTATCAAAGCATGTTCAAAGATATTCCCGTCGATTTTGTAGATCAACTATCGCAAGATTATGCAAAAAAAATAATTAAAAAACTTGATTCAAATTTAATGAAACAATTGCATAAACATCAGCAACGTGGCGATCATATTGTGCTGGTTTCAGCTTCAATTGATTTATACCTTAAATATGTTTGTAAATTTTTAAATATCGAACTTATTTGTACAATAACTGAAATACAAAATGGTCATTTAACTGGTTTTTATCAGTCAGAAGATTGTAGTCGAGAGCAGAAGAAACGACGTATATTGGATCAATATAATCTCTCTAATTATCAACATATTTATGCGTATGGTAACAGTGAAGAAGACTTAGAAATGCTATCTATTGCTGATTTTACCTATATGGTTGGCGAAGATAAGCCATTACCAAAAGTCGATGATTCTCAAGACCATGACATGTGGAAGAATGTTAAAAAAATATAAAAAAAGCCCGCTTGAAGCGAGCTTTTTTACACAGAGTGAATTAATAAATCGCCATGTGATCACGATGGATCATTTCTAGTGAACGTGCTTCACCAAGTACTTGGTAGACTTTTTCGGAAGACAGTCCCTTAACCATTTCAGCTGAGCGCGAACTAAAATTCACACGACCAACGGCAATTCTAGCGCCACTCTTATCTACACATTCCACAACATCACCGCGATCGAAATGCCCTTCTATCGCCTTGACACCTACAGGTAACAAACTACGATGTTTAAGTTTGATCGCTTCAACTGCACCGTCATCTATAACTAAACGACCCGCTGTTTGCAAATGCGCAGCCAACCATTGCTGATGTGCTGTGACACGGTCATTATCAGTCGTAAATAAAGTGCCCAACATTTCACCCGCCATCAAACGAGCAAGTACATTTTCACTTTCACCACTGGCAATTAAAGTTGGACAACCAGATTTTGCAGCAAGGCGAGCTGCGCGAACCTTGGTAACCATACCACCACGACCAAGTACGCCGCCACCACCTGCCATTTCAAACAGCGTGTCATCTAATGCACGAACAGATGAGAATAATTTAGCATTAGGATTACTGCGTGGATCTGAATCAAACATCCCTTGTTGATCAGTCAAAATAATCAACAATTCAGCCTGAACTTGCCCCGCAACCATTGCTGCTAAAGTATCATTATCACCAAAACGAATTTCGTCAGTTGATACCGTATCATTCTCATTAATTACAGGAATGACTCGCCAATCGATTAAATTCTGTAGAGCATCACATGAGTTTAAATAGCGACGTCTGTCAGCTAGATCATCATGTGTAAGGAGTACTTGCGCAGTTTGGATACCATGCTGATCAAGTACGCTAGACCATGTATGAATCAGTCCCATTTGACCAATTGCAGCGCAAGCCTGCAAACTGGGTAGATCAGTGGGTCGACTCGCAAGCTTCATGCGTACCATCCCTTCTGCAACTGCTCCTGAAGACACGAGTATGATCTCGTGTCCAGCATTGTGTAGATCAGCAATTTGCTTCGCCCAGTGGGAGATCGCATTCAGATCTAAACCTTGACCATTTGCAGTGAGTAGAGATGATCCGATTTTAACAACGATTCGTTTACACGCATTGAGCTGACGTTGCCCATCGACCACTTCTATCATTTTATCCTCGGTTCACTAATCACGAACGTAGATACTTTCTACGCCGCCTTCATCTTCATCATCATCAAAATCTTCATCATCGTCCAAGTCAGCTTCACGCTGAGCTTTACGCATAGCACGATATGCTTCTTTTGCTGCGATGGTTTGTTCACGCGTTTCAGCTTCAAGCTGTTCACGTAATGCTTTAATTTCTGCAGCGTACTCTGGATCTTCAACTTCGCGCTCACGTTGTTGCTCGATTTGATCCATTAAGTAATAAACAACTTCTTTAGTACCTTCTGCCATCAAACCAGAAGTTTTAAATACAGGACCAGTCCACTGCAATTCATCTAGAATGTGCTGACACCACTCATCTCTCGATTCTTCAGGAAGTTGATCAAGTTTATTTAGTACAAGAACAATCGGAAGTTTTGCTAATGTCGGAGAGAATTTTTCTAATTCAGCTAAAATTGCACGTGCATTATAAGCTGGATCTGAACCATCAATTGGTTGTACATCAACAATATGCAGAAGAATACGTGTACGTGCCAAGTGCTTTAAGAAGCGAATCCCTAACCCTGCACCTTCAGCTGCACCTTCGATTAATCCAGGAATATCAGCCATAACAAATGAACGATGACGATCGGCATCTACAACACCAAGATTCGGAACCATCGTTGTAAATGGATAGTCAGCAACTTTTGGTTTTGCCGCACTTACAGCACGAATAAATGTCGATTTACCAGCATTCGGCATACCGAGTAAACCTACATCTGCTAAGACTTTCAATTCTAAACGAACTTCACGGTACTCACCTTTGATCCCGTGTGTACATTTACGTGGTGAACGATTGGTAGATGATTTGAAATGAGTATTTCCCAAACCACCATCACCACCGTTTGCCACTTTTACACGTTGACCGTCAGCAACTAAATCACCAATGATGTCGCCTGACTCGGTATCTACGATTGTTGTACCAACAGGTACTTTTAAAATAATGTCTTCGCCACCACGACCTGAACAGTTCGCACCTGAACCATTCTTACCACGTTCAGCACGGAAACGTCGTGTGTAACGATAATCAACTAGGGTGCTGGTATCATCATCGGCTTGAATATATATACTTCCGCCACGTCCCCCATCGCCCCCATCAGGGCCACCAAAAGGGACAAATTTTTCACGGCGAAAACTGGCTACGCCATTGCCACCGTCGCCAGCCTCTACGGTTATGACTGCTTCATCAACAAAGCGCATGTGCCAATCCTCTAAAATCTTAAAAGCGGACTATTTTGCCACATTTTAATAAATTTCTCGAATAGAATAATCAGCAAATGCATATCAAACGCTAAAAAAGAGTTTTTTGTTACCTTTAAGGCTTTACATTCTTCAATGGCAAATCCATTTTCATATCTAAATTCGCTTTTGTGTCTTGCACTGAGTTATACATGATTGCGTTGAATGAGGAAATATTACTCATATTGATAGCATCATTCATATAAAAGCTTGGCTTAAATTGATGTTTTACAGGAAGTGTAACCGATTCATCGAATCCAAAATGAACGGGACCATCAAACACAATTTTAACTGGAATGGTATATGTCCGCTTTAATTCAAATGGTATATCTAACTTAACTGGCACATTCAATTTGAGTGGAAATTTAGGCAATAATTTATTTTGATAAATTAAATCAGTGGATGTTTCAATAGGCATAAGCTCACCCACTTTCAACATCGTTTGATAATTAATGTTGACCGTAATTGGTGTTTCAACTTCAAAACTCAAATCAGCTAAATATTTTCCTTTTAACGGCAATTGCAATGTGCGATCAATATCTAAAGTAGTTTGTAATTGACCTTCAGACCGAACTCGTAAATGTTCCCCTACCTGAATTTTGGTTCCTAAAGATTCAGGCAATCGAATATCAGCTTGTTCAGCCGATACAATCAAAGATGCCTGAATATTCAGATAAAACCAAAATAAAATCGCCACTAACGTAGTGAGAATCACAAAACTGATCAATAAACTTTTAAGTGATTTGGTGATATCCATTACTCACCTATTTTAACGTCATGAGGTGATGCAGGCTCATCAACAGGTTGAGTTTTCACACGATCTAAATAAATTGTAGATAGTGGAATTTTCAACTCACCGTCTGCAATTTTTACAGGAAGTGTATTTTTCACATCTACCGATGCACTTAACTCAGAAGTAATCGGTACGTTTAATTTTCCTTGAATTGGAATATTGGCATCAAGCTGTGCTTTTAGAGGAATATTTAGATTTTCTTTAAGCACTGTTCGTACAGGCGCATCAAATTTCAAATGAACTTTTTGATGTAAAGGAACTTGGATATCTATCGGCACAGCAAGTTTTAATGGAATCGTGCCTTTTAATGGCAACGTGACATCATTACCTAATATTTTAACTTGAACTTTGGTATCAATTGGTAAATTTTGATTTACCTGAATCGTTTCCTTAACTGGAATAGTTGTACTAATTGGTACGAGATTATCAAAATAAACTCTTGGTGTAAGTGTTTGTGTTAAAGGAACATTAAGCTGCTCATCTATTGGGATTTTTGCATTGACTCGACCATCAACATCTACATTAAGTGCATCTTTTACTTTTACGCGGACTTGCAATGGTTCTTGTAAATCAATCGCAACATCTTGATCTTTTAAAGGTATATAAATGTTGAAGTGTTTAAATACCCACATTGCAATATAAACACCACATAGGTTTGCAACAATGATAAGACCAAATATCGCCTATAAACGTCTAAACTGCAACAATGAAGTAATCCTAACTAATCCTATCCCTTTGTGATTATTTTCGTCTATTTTAATGTTTTAATCTGCATAGATTCTGTACAGTCAATTAAAAAGCCCAGTCTAAACTGGGCTTTTATTGTATAGCTTTGCTAACAAATATTATGCATTTGTTTCAGCAGGAACTTTTGCATAGCTCACGCCACACATTTGTTCAGCAATACGTAAAACTTGACAGCTATAACCCACTTCGTTGTCATACCAAACATAAGCAGTTAAACGGTTACCAGAAGTGATTGTTGCTTGCGCATCAAATACACCCGCAGTACGAGAACCGATAAAGTCACTAGATACAACCTCAGTTGAGTTTGTATAGCCAATTTGACCTTGTAGATTAGAGTTGATCGAAATTTGACGAATGTATTCGTTTACTTCTTCACGATCCACTTCTTTCTCTAACGTTAAGTTCAAGATCGCAAGAGAAACGTTTGGTGTAGGTACACGTACTGAGTTACCAGTTAATTTACCTTTAAGTGCTGGTAATGCTTTAGCAACAGCTTTAGCAGCACCAGTTTCAGTAATAACCATGTTTAGTGTAGCTGCACGACCACGGCGATCAGCCTTGTGATAGTTATCGATCAAGTTCTGGTCGTTAGTGAATGAGTGAACTGTTTCAACATGACCATTTAATACTTTGTATTTGTCATCTAAAACTTTTAATACAGGTGTAATTGCATTCGTTGTACAGCTTGCTGCTGAGATGATTTTGTCTTCATCTAAGATATCAGCTTGGTTCACACCAAATACAACGTTCTTCATGTCACCCTTACCAGGTGCAGTCAACACAACACGAGCAACGCCAGCGCATTGTAAGTGTTGGCTTAAACCATCAACATCACGCCATTTACCTGTGTTGTCGATAAGAAGAGCATTATCAATACCGTAAGCTGTGTAATCTACTTCGCTTGGGCTTGATGCATAAATCACTTTGATGAATTGACCATTTGCAATGATTGCTTCGTTTTCTTCATCAACTGAGATTGTGCCGTCGAATGTACCGTGAATTGAATCACGACGTAACAAAGAAGCACGTTTTGATAAGTCACCATCAGATGATTTACGTACAACAATCGCTTTTAAACTTAAGCCACGACCTAAACCAGATTGACTGATGATTAAACGCGCTAAGATACGACCAATACGACCAAAACCGTAAAGCACAACATCTTTTGGCTCAGCAGCTTCTGAATTACCTTGGACAGAAGAAACAGCGTTTGCAACAAAAGCGTCAACATCACCACCTAGATTTTTATATTCAACAGCAAGTTTGCCGATATCAACTTCTGCAGAACCAATATTTTCAACTTTCATCAGCGCTTCCAAGATTGGGAAGGTGTGAACAACTGAAAGCTCAACGTCTAACATACGTGTACGACGATGAGTTTTTAAAATTTGGATCACTGAACGGTTAATTAAAGAACGACCGTAAACAGAAACAACAATATTTTTCTCACGGTATAATTGACCAATTAAGGTAATCATGCGTTCCGCGATTTCTTCACGGTTTTTCCAACGACCTTGGTGTTCTGCGTGTAAGGCAATGATAGTTTCTTTGCTCACAGTTACGTCCTCTAATTTATATATACTGGGCGTGAATTTTAAAACGCCACAATTGTAATAGAATTATCATCATTATTGAATCAAAAGCTGCTAATCGGGCTAAGATTTTGTCCTAATTGACTATAAATTCATAAAATACCTATAATTATTTTTATGATTATTAGAAAATCATTTGTATTCAGGCATTACTCTTCTCGATTCACTCACTCATAATCTTCGCAGCTCCCAAAAACAACTACACCTACTTCGTTATTCTACTTCATCGTTTGGTTTTATACGTTTGGGGTACTGCTTGAGGTTGACCTCAAGTTGATTCTGACGTCGTTTCTGCTCCAAGAGATGTAAAGTACCTTCTAAAATTAGCACCAATACTGCCAACCAAATTGGAATATAAGTCAGCCACTCTTCCGCACCAATTTTTTCACCCAGTAACAAAGACACAAGCGCCAATAAAACAGGCTCTAAATAGCCCAATAGACCAAAAATAATTAATGGCAAATATCGACTAGCTAAAATGTAACTCCCCAAACCAATTGCGCTAAGTAAACCTAGACCAATAACCACAAAAAATAAACTTGGAAACTCTAAAAACTTCACATACGGTGTTGCTCCTGTATGTGTAAGAAAAATAGCAATTGGCAGTATCAACAATAAATCCCACCAAAAACCACCCAAATTATCGGTATGTATCTGCTTTCTTAAAATAAAATAAGCGGCATAGCCTATCGCTACAAATGCGGTTTCCCAAGCAATACTTCCCAGTCGCCAAACCTCATGCCCCACCCCAAATACAGCTAGTAAAACTGCGACCCACTGAAATTTTGAGAGTTTTTCTCCATAAAGAACACTTCCCGCTAGCACTAAAACCAAAGGAAGCAGGAAATAACCTAAAGAAACTTGTAACCCCCGACCATGCATAGGCCCCCATAAAAACAACCAAAGTTGCGCTGAGGTAAGTATCGAAGTAATTATTAATAATAGAATTAAACTTGGCTTAGCTAATATTCTTTGAAAGATCGATTTGATATGAACCAAATCACCACTCATCCACATAAATAAAGTTAAAAATGGTAATGTCGCAATAATACGCCAACCAAAGGTTTGCTCACTATCGAGCGCCCCCAAAAACTGAGTATAAAAATATAAAACACCGAACGTTACTGAAGCCAAAATAGAATAGGCTATTCCTTTAAACATTTTGAACCTCAGCGTTATTAGACGCCCTAATAAATACTTGACTTATCCACTATATAAAAATAAAAAAACCATGCAAGCATGGTTTCGAATAAGTATAACTTATTTATCGATGGTCGGGAAAAATTACATCGCTAACATCAAAACCTAGAGATTTTGCATAGTTTAAATATTCCAAGATGGTTTCTTTTTTAGGATTAGGGGTTCTAGATAATACCCATAAATATTTACGTCTCGGTTCACCAACTAAAACTGTTTGATATTCTTCATCCAATTTCAAAATCCAGTAATCACCTCGTGCTAAAGGAACCCATCGAACACCTTCTGGTAAAAAACTTACACTTAATTTTGTGTTAAATGGAGCATTTACGACAAAGGCTTCACCTATACTTTGCTGTAAATTTCCATCTTTGTCATAACATTTATTATCAACAACAATATTGCCATTTTCATTAAGTGTATAAGTCGCTGAAACGTTGTAAGCACATTTACGTTCAAAGAACATAGGTTTGCGTGCAACTTCGTACCATACTCCCAAATACTTATCCAACTCCACCTTATCAACAGTTGCTAAAGGCTTTGTTTGAGCATATGCAATTGTGCCGGCAGCCAAACCTGTTAGAACAACACCACCCACTGCAATTTTAGCTAGTCGCCAACTCGCTTTTGGAAAAGTTTTAATAAATGGCATGGGAAATCCTCAAAACAGAAATTTGTTATAAATAGTCATATAGTTAGCTTAGTAACATAGCCCAATTTATAAACAAAAACTGTTGCGATATGTATCATCTAACAGGATTTATCTCAACAATTATGACTGCAACATATGCGCTTTCATTCGAACAATCTCATCACGTAATCGAGCTGCTTGCTCAAATTGTAACTCTTTCGATGCTTTCAACATTTCCTTTTCCAATTTAGAAATGTGTTTTGCAAATAACTTTGGATCAGAGAGTAAGTGTTGCTCATCAGCACTGATTGACTGAGCTTGCTCAAGCACTTTTTCATCGATCTCATCATCACTGAGCACTTCGCCAGTATCAATTTCTTTAATGGTTTGTCGCACAGCACTGCGTGGTGTAATACAGTGAAGCTCATTGAACTCGATTTGCTTATTGCGACGACGCTCAGTCTCATCCATAGCCTTACGCATAGAATCAGTAATGCGATCAGCATATAAAATTGCTTTACCCTTCACATTACGAGCCGCACGACCAATAGTTTGAATCAATGACCGTTCTGAACGCAAGAACCCTTCTTTATCCGCATCTAAAATAGCGACTAAAGAGACTTCTGGCATATCCAAACCTTCACGCAACAAGTTGATCCCAACCAGTACATCATGCACACCTGTGCGTAATTCATGAATAATCTTTACACGCTCAACCGTATCAATATCAGAATGCAGATAAGCTACCTTGACACCATACTCTTTTAGATATGAAGTTAAATCTTCAGCCATTCGCTTGGTCAGTGTAGTCACAAGGACACGTTCATTGACTTGTTTACGAATATTAATCTCAGATAAAACGTCATCCACTTGCGTCAAAACTGGACGCACTTCAATTTCAGGATCAATTAATCCAGTAGGACGAACCACCTGCTCAACAATTTGTTCTGACTTTTCCAACTCGTATTGCGCTGGTGTTGCACTGACAAATACCGTCGTCGGAACAATGCGCTCCCACTCTTCAAACTTCATAGGACGGTTATCCAAAGCACTCGGTAAACGGAACCCGTAATTCACTAAGTTCTCTTTACGCGAGCGGTCTCCTTTGTACATCGCCCCAATTTGAGGAACTGTTACATGCGATTCATCAATAATCAGCAAAGCATCTTCAGGAATATAATCAAACAAGGTGGGTGGTGCCTCACCTGCTCCTCGACCTGAAAGATGACGTGAGTAATTCTCAATCCCGTTGGTATACCCGAGCTGTTGCATCATTTCTAAATCATAGCGTGTACGTTGCTCAATACGTTGAGCTTCGAGCAATTTATCATTGTCTTTGAAAAATTTAAGCTGATCTTTTAATTCATCTTTAATCGTATCAATCGCGCGGGTTAGATGATCTTTTGGTGTTACATAATGACTTTTCGGATAGATTGTTACACGAGGAACTTTACGCACCAACTTACCCGTCAAAGGATCAAACCATCGAATCGAGTCAACCTCATCATCAAACAGTTCAACGCGAATGGCATCTTGATCAGATTCAGCAGGAAAAATATCAATAATTTCACCACGGATTCGATAAGTACCGCGTAAAAACTCTAACTCGTTGCGTGTATATTGCATTTCAACTAGACGACGAATAATGTCATCTCGACTGACGCGATCCCCTTGCACGATATGCAATAGCATTTGCATATAAGCATTTGGGTCACCCAAACCATAAATCGCCGATACTGAAGCAACAATAATTGCATCTCTGCGTTCTAATAATGCACGAGTTGCAGAAAGTCGCATCTGATCGATGTGATCATTGATCGCTGAGTCTTTTTCAATAAACGTATCTGAAGAAGGAACATAAGCTTCAGGTTGATAATAATCGTAATAACTTACAAAGTACTCAACCGCATTATTTGGAAAAAAGGCTTTAAATTCTCCATAAAGCTGTGCTGCCAGGGTTTTATTATGTGCCATAACGATGGTTGGACGTTGCGTTTGAGCAATCACATTTGCCATCGTATAGGTTTTTCCAGAACCTGTTACCCCTAACAACAATTGATTGCGAAAACCTTGTTCAATTCCTTTGACTAATTTTTCAATCGCCTGTGGTTGATCTCCCGCGGGTTGGTAATTTGTCACTAAGTCGAAAGGTTGATTTTCGCTCACAAGCACACTCTTTGATAAAATTTAAAAATAGTTTAACAAATCAATCTGGGCTAGTTGCTGCTTTTCAAGTTTAGTTGCATTTTATTAATAAGGTAACAACTGCCCATCCCAATTTAATAATTTCCCATGCTGATGTTTAGATAAGTTGTTCATCACGGAAATTAATCGATCGGCAGTTTGCTCAGCACTATATAATTTTTCTGGCGAAATATTGCGTTGGAATGGTTTAGATAATTCTGAATCCGTTGTTCCTGGATGAATACTTGCCACGAGAATATTTGAAGATTTACGTGCCCACTCGATACTTAAATTTTTAATGAACATATTCAGTGCGGCTTTGGTCATTCTATAGCTATACCATCCTCCTAAGCTATTATCCTCCAAACTCCCGACTTTAGCCGACAAGGAGAGCCATTTTAGATCATAATTTTTATTTAGAATTGGGGCTAAGGCTTTTGCAAGATGGACATGAGTCATTACGTTTTGTGACAAAGATTTATAAATCCATTCATCTCGAATTTGACTTAACATTTTCTCAGGCATATTAATATCTTCATGCAGCACACCTGCACAACAATAAATTTCTGAAACCTGAATATGATCCAAAAATTCTCGTACATGGTCTATTTGATCTGGGTCTGACAAGTCAGCTTGTAAATCACATTCTCTAAGCTTCTGGCGACTAATAGCATAAACTTGCTTTGTAGGTTGATGAATTAACTGTTTAAAAAGTGCATGACCAATTCCACCTGAAGCCCCAGCAACAACGATACTCATTTGGATCACCTAAAGATTAATCATTTTTCAAACTTGAGCTTAGACAATAAGATGTGAATTTCATGTCACGAGAATTTTATCGCAATTCCCTTAACTGATTTGAAATAAAAAAGGCACTTAAGAATTTGAAATTCTTAGCATAACAATTAAATATTTTTTTACTTGACCCTATTACAAATCAATAGCAACATGGTTGCAACGACAACGCAAAATACGAATTCCAATGACATATCAATACCATGACGAAACAATCATTACAGAGCTTCCAGAAGACACTGTTTTTGTTTTTGGAAGTAATTTAGCAGGTATTCATGATACTGGAGCTGCACGTATAGCTGCACAACATTTTGCGGCGGTAAAAGGTGTTGGTCGTGGTTGGGCTGGTCAAAGTTTTGCTATTCCAACGCTCAATGAACATTTGCAACAAATGCCTCTTCCACAGATCGAACATTACGTTAATGATTTTAAAATTTATACGAAAAATCATCCCAAAATGAAGTATTTTGTGACTGCTCTTGGATGTGGAAGTGCGGGTTATAAATTTTCGGAAATTGCACCATTGTTTGAAGGCATTTCAAATAATGTGATTTTCCCACAATCCTTCAAACCCTATTTAGAACCTGACCGCAAAAGACTTTTCCCAACATTGACTCAAGAATGGGTGAAAGCTTTTATCAAAAATGAAGTTATTTTTTTTGATGAATACGGTTATCAATCTTATGAAGAAGCTCTCAACACGACTTCGTTGTCACCTGAACAGCAACAAATTGCATTACAAATTTTAAAAGAACCGATGTACCCATGTGATCGGTATGATCGTGGTCGTGAATATGAAATTAACGATACGCTCAAACATTTATCTAGCTTATTTAATTTTGATGAAAATGACGAAAAACCGATGATTTTCATTGGGACGATTATTGCATTGATGGAACTATACGAATTTGATGAAGATGACTTCATTCACCTATGGAATGGAGATATCCGAATTGATCATTGTGTAAATCGTTAATTGATAAGATCAGCTAAACCAAATCCCACAATAATTACAAATACAAGATTTGGTTTACATGGTTCTCTATTCGATAACTGACACACATTGCTGCGTACATATTTGATTTACATCAATATTATTACAAAAAAATTTTAGCTTTCATCACACTGACTTATTACTTTCATACTTTATCCGCCTATAATCAACATCTGATGAATAAAAAGCACACATAATAAGGATCAGATTGTGTGATTAAACTTAATCAATAGGGACATCTGAATGAAAGCTCAATCTCGTAAATTTATTGTTGCAACATCTGCAATTTCGATCATGGCTTTAAGTTATGCTGCGTTTAATCAAAGCAATACAAATCCAAATGCTCCAGTTAAAACCAACTCGATCAATCAAAGTACAACAAACTCTCTATCTACAACTCCATTATCAGTCGCAACACCCAAATTAAAAAGCACGATTCAAGCCCCAACAAATTCAAATACACCGATTAAAAATCAATATATTGTGGTTTTAAATCCATTATCTGAGTTACCGAGTACAGCTGCCAAAAATATCGCTCAACAATTTGGTGGAAAAATTCTATTTGTTTATTCAAAAGCAGTTCGCGGCTTTGCGATCAGTATTCCTGAAACAGCAAGTGAGCAATTTATTCAGGCAATGCAAAGAAATCCTCAGGTTAATTTTATTGAGCAAGATGCTGTCATACAAACCAATCTAACCACTCAGTCAAATCCTTCATGGGGCTTGGATCGAATTGATCAAACCAATCTACCACTCAGCAAAAGCTTCAGTTATGAAAATACCGGTGCAGGTGTTAATGCCTATGTTGTAGACACAGGAATCTTGTCAACACATCAGGAATTTACAGGCAGAATTCAAAATGGTTTTAGTGCGATCAATGATGGTCGAGGGACAGAAGATTGTGATGGTCATGGCACACATGTAGCTGGAACTTTAGCAGGCACCACATATGGTGTAGCTAAAAATAGTCTTATCACCCCAGTGCGCGTTCTGGACTGTAATGGCTCTGGTGCAATGAGCGGCGTCATATCAGGTTTAGACTGGATTATTCAAAATGGTCGCAAACCCGCTGTAGTGAATATGTCACTGGGTGGTAGTGCATACAGCACATTAGACACTGCTGTTGATAATCTCGTGAATAACGGTTTCGTTACTGTAGTGGCTGCAGGTAATTCAAATACCGATGCGTGTAATAGCTCACCTGCACGAGCGGCAAAAGCAATTACAGTTGCAGCAACGGACAGTAGTGATAATCGTGCAAGTTATTCAAACTACGGAAGCTGCGTAGACTTATTTGCACCTGGTAGCAATATTGCATCAGCATGGATTGGTAGCAACACAGCGACAGCCAATTTAAATGGTACTTCGATGGCATCACCTCATGTAGCTGGTGTCGTTGCAACTTTATTAGAAAGCTCCCCTACAGCTACTGTTCAAACGATAACAACTCAGTTACTCAGTTCTGCTACTGCGAATGTTGTATTAAACGTTGCTGGTAGTCCAAATAAGCTTCTTTACAACACTGTGTCGAGCGTAACTCAGCCGACTACTCCGACTTCGATTGTTAGAATTAGCCAATTAACTGGTTCTTCTGTAATCGTTTCAAAGTTAGGAACATGGCGCGCTAATGTCATCGCAACTGTGACTGATTCAAACAATTTACCAATCGCAAATGCGACAGTAAGTGGAGGTTTTAGTGTTGGAGGAACATCAATAAATTGCACGACAAATTCACAAGGTCAATGCCAATTGAACAGTGGTAATATCAGCCGATTTACGAGCAATACCAAATACAGTGTCAAAAATATTTCAGGTACCAATATGACTTACGCTTCTAGCAGCAATATCGTAAGCTCAGTTACCATTTATCGTTAATAGATAGAACGATTATAAAAAAACCTCGCAAGCTGCGAGGTTTTTTATTTTAATCACACTGTGACTTGATTAACGCTTGCCCATTGAGCGACGTGTGCCACGAGGTGGCATCCAAGTACGATCAGCATACTGTTCAGGTTTTGGTCTCACCTGATTGTGTGTTGACTGCTCATCTGAGTCATCTTGCGCAGATGGCATCGGGAAAGGTAATTTCACCAAAGCTTTTTTGGCTTTTGGTTGTTGCGTACTCATTAAAATTCTCTCGAAATCTAAATTTCTAGCGGCTATTGTAAAGGATTTTTGATATTTTGATAAAAATAAAATATGTAAAAAACAAAATCCTATAAATCTTCAGTATTTGGTAACTTTTTATTCGATTAAGGCAACTTTCGACCACACCTCAGCTTATTTGAGCTAAAATATAATGCTTTTTATTTTTTAATCCCATAAGAAGGAATAATGCCGTGGACGTACGTCTATCTGATCGTGTAAATGCTATCAAACCGTCCCCTACACTAGCAGTTACAAATAAAGCTGCAGAACTTAAAGCTGCTGGTAAAAACGTGATTGGTTTAGGTGCAGGCGAACCAGACTTTGATACACCTCAACACATCAAAGATGCAGCAATTGAAGCGATTAACAAAGGCTTTACAAAATATACAGCAGTTGACGGCACTCCAAGCTTAAAAAAGGCGATTATTGCGAAATTAAAACGTGATAACAATTTAGATTATCAACCTAACCAGATTTTAGTATCTTGTGGTGGTAAGCAAAGTTTCTTTAATTTGGCGCTTGCGCTCTTAAATAAAGGCGATGAAGTCATCATCCCTGCACCATTTTGGGTAAGTTATCCAGATATGGTGATCATCGCTGAAGGTACGCCAGTGATTGTAAAATGTGGTGAAGAACAACGTTTCAAAATCACACCTGAACAATTAGAAGCTGCGATCACACCAAATACTCGTTTGTTGGTACTTAACAGTCCTTCAAACCCAACAGGTATGATTTATACCAAAGCTGAGTTAGAAGCTCTTGCTGACGTTCTACGCCGTCATCCGCAAGTTTTAATTGCTTCAGATGATATGTATGAACCAATCCGTTGGGAAAATGAATTCTACAACATTGCGACGATTGCTCCTGATTTATACGACCGCACTATCGTACTCAATGGCGTATCTAAGGCTTATGCAATGACAGGCTGGCGTATTGGTTATGCTGCAGGTCCAGCAAAACTAATCGGTGCGATGAAAAACATTCAATCACAATCTACATCGAACCCAACTTCAATTTCACAAGTTGCAGCTGAAGCCGCATTAAATGGTCCACAAGACGTCCTTCAACCTATGATTGAAGCATTTAAGCGTCGCCATGACTTGGTTGTGAATGGTCTGAATGAAATCAAAGGTATTTCTTGCTTACCAGCAGATGGTGCATTCTACGCATACGCAAACATTCGCCCATTGATTCGTGCTAAAGGCTTAAAATCTTGCACAGAGTTTTCTGAATGGTTGCTCGAAGAAACTGGTGTAGCAGTTGTACCAGGTGATGCATTTGGTTTAGGTGGCTTTATGCGTATTTCATATGCAACTGCTGATGAAGTGTTGGTAGATGCTCTAACGCGTATTAAAAATGCTGCTGATTCAATCGAAGGCGTTGATGCAGCAATTGCTTCTATTGAAGCAGAGAAAACAGCTTAAATCCTAAAAAACAAATAAAAAAGACCTGTCTTGTACAGGTCTTTTTTATTTCAGAAATATTAAACCCGTTTTGGACGACTTAATGTCAAATAATGACAATAGAAAGGGAAACTTTCGTTCAAAGCAATTTTTTGAACTTTATTTTCTAAAGTATTCCAAGCATATGCATAGGCTTGTTTAAATAAACTATGCTTTTTAAAAGCGAAAAGAAATAAAGAGTTTTGACCATTTACCCCATCTTGTGTTGGCAACAAATAATGCGATTTTGCTAAGGTCTTAAGCTGATGCTCCGTCCATTTATCACTTAGCCAAAGTTGTAATAAATCACCTAAATATAAGCGCTCATCACTAAAACTTGCGAAATGAATATTTGCACTTTCTACGACTTGATAATATTGGGAAGGATCGTTAATTATATTGAGATAATTTTGCTTGTAGAAAGAAAAATTTGAAAAAATAGATTCAATACGAAGAGTAGTCATTTCGACCTCCGATTTAGCCATTTTAGTGCTGGCAAGTTGGGTTAAATCCACACTGTTTAGACTGATCTAAACACTTTTGTTAAATCAAAATCTAACAACAGCCTCATCAAAATTCAAGTTTTTTTTATAGACTTTGCTCAACTGTGCAAATAAAAAGCATCCAACATCAAAATATAAGAAACTTGATGTTTTTCGCTTGACCGATTTTAAAAGCCGCCTATAATGGCACTCAGATTCTCCCATAGCTCAGTCGGTAGAGCGACGGACTGTTAATCCGCAGGTCCCTGGTTCGAGCCCAGGTGGGAGAGCCAAGATTCAAAAAGCCTTTATCTTTGATAAAGGCTTTTTTATTGCAAATATAAAATTTAAATGCCCCTATTTCTAGAGGCATCTTGATCAATTCATTTTTTAAGCAGCAATATTTGCAGGAACACCACTATGAAAACGGAAAGTATCATCTGGGCTTAAAATTAAATTCTTTTCAACCTCACGTATATGATCAATACGCTTCTGAATATTCTCTTCAGGGTCTTTCAATTTTGCTGTTTTAGCTACATCTAAAGCCAGCGCTAAATAATCTTCAAAATGACGAGACTCTGATTTAAGCAAATATCGATAATATCGCCCCAACTCATCATCAACCTTCGGTGCTAGTGAATAAAATCGCTCACAAGAACGTGCCTCAACAAATGCACCAATGATCATCACATCAATCAAAGCTTCAGGTTCATAAGTACGAATTTCTTTGCGTAGCTCCCCTGCATACCGCCCTGCACTTAAGCCTTTCCACTCTAAACCACGTTTAGTCATGAACTCTAACACTTGCTCATAGTGCAGCATTTCTTCACGAACTAATTGTGCTAACTTTACTTGCAGGTCAGTAAAAAAACTATAACGGAACATTAAGTTCATCGCTGTTCCCGCAGCCTTTTTTTCACAATTCGCATGGTCTTGCATTAAGATATCTAAGTGATTAACAGCTTCATCTAACCAAGCTTGAGGAGTCGTACACCCTAAGAAATCAATAACAGGTTGCATTAACTCATCGTAGTTTAAATTACTCATCCAATTATCTCTCAGCCGCCTGAATTGCTGCCTTCATATCTTTGACTGCTTGAGCTAAACCTACAAATATACTATCTGCAATAATTGAATGCCCGATATTGAGTTCATGAATTTGTGGAATCGCAGCAATGGGTGCAACATTATTTAGGTTCAAACCATGCCCTGCATTCACAACTAGCCCTTTAGCTGCTGCATATTCAGCACCTTTGATAATGCGTTCCAATTCAGCATGTTGTTCTGCTTCAGTTTCAGCATCAGCATAAGCACCTGTATGAATCTCAATGGTTGGAGCACCGCATGCTACTGCAGCATCAATTTGAGCAAAATCAGCATCAATAAATAAAGAAACATCACTACCAATCGCTTTGAGTGCCTCAGTAGCCGCTTTGACTTTATCAAAATGACCTACCACATCCAAGCCCCCCTCAGTCGTTACTTCTTGGCGACGCTCTGGAACAAAACATACATGTTGTGGTTTGATTTCTTTGGCAAACTCAACCATTTCATCGGTAACTGCCAATTCAAGATTCATACGCGTTTTCAATAAAGGACGCATCCGACGAACATCATCATCTTGTATATGACGACGGTCTTCACGCAAATGCAAAGTGATCCCCTCAGCGCCTGCTTCTTCACAGATTAAAGCAGCTTGAACTGGATCAGGATAAGTAGTACCACGTGCTTGTCTTAATGTCGCAACATGATCAATATTTACACCCAATATTGCAGCCATAAAAATATCCTATAGGTTATTACACAAAGCAGTTCAGATACTGCCTCAAGAGAATTAAGATTGAGTATTTTGAATCCACAATTGCCGACTTTTTAAAGGGCGATCGCCCAATAATGCGCTAATCATCTGACGATATAGTTTACTCAATAATTGCAATTGCTCGTTAGCAAAATCCTGTCCAAGCTCATAACTTTGCATCGATGCGATTAAACGTCCTTCTAACGTAGATCTAGATGCTTGTGCAACAGGCATAAAACCATCATTCAGTTGAAATTGGTAATGCTGAAAAGCAAGAATTTCTTGTTGATTTGCATCAATCGAAAAATCTATTGCATAACCAAGTTCTTGCAATAGAACATGTTCAAATTGGCGTAAAATCTGTTTCAAAAATACTGAGGCTTGCGGATGTGAAGCTAACTGTTGTAACTGCAACAATATCACTTGGTATTGTTGAAAAGTTTGCGACATGGCTTCTTCTAGGGGACATAAACGCAATAAAATTTCATTTAAATAAAATCCAGCAAAAAAAGCATCGCCATGAAAAAAAACAGGCTGATTTAGAATTTCTAATTTAGTGAAATTTTTGAGTTCCGACTTACCTGAAGCTTGTAAGCGAATTGGCTGGTATTGTGGAGGAGGCGTTTGCCTTAAAATTCCATCCACGCGTCCACATTCTTGTGTAAACAAATGCACAATATGACTTTTTTCACGGTATTTACGATGGTGAATTAAATAACCATGTAGAACTTCATTGCGCATCATATGACAAGATCAGTCCTTGTCTTCCTCATTGTCTTTCTGCTCTTCATCATCACCATCAGGAATGACTGCACCAACTACAACAGCAGTTCCTTTTACCACACCTTTAGTAGTCTTGTAGGCAACTTTAACAGGTACGGTTACAAGTTTGTGAATACAACCTTGCAACATGAATACACACATCAGGATAGCAAATACATGTATTGATTTTTTCATACCTGTTTCCTTGTACATTATTGCTTAGATATCACTATAACCCAAGCTTTTGAGCGCACGCTCATCATCAGACCATCCACCTTTAACTTTCACCCAAAGCGTCAACATGATCTTTTGTTCAAACATTTTTTCCATGTCTGTACGTGCATCCATACCAATACTTTTTAGTTTCGCACCTTTGTCTCCGATGACAATTGCTTTTTGACCTTGGCGCTCGACAAAAATCGTTGCATCAATATAAGTACAAGGTGGCTTTAGACGACCAGTTTTTTCATTTACTGTCGCTTCTTCTGTTTTAAACGATTCAATTTGTACCGTTAAATCATATGGAAGTTCTTCACCCAACTGACGCATAATTTTCTCACGAATAATTTCACTCGCAAGAAAACGTTCAGAACGATCGGTAATTTGGTCTAATGAATATAAAGGGGCTTGATAAGGCAAATATTTTTCAATAGTGTCACGTAAATGTTCTAGATTAGCACCACGTAGTGCCGACACTGGAACAATTTCAGCAAAGTCCATTAATTTGGCACGTTCACGAATTAATGGTAGCGCTTCATTCTTATTTTCAAAAGTATCTAGCTTATTGATCACCAGAATGACTGGCATTTCTGCATTCTTAAGTTTCTCTAAAACCAACTCATCATTTTGAGTCCATTTTTGAGCATCGACCACAAATAAAACTAGATTCACATCTCGTAATGCTGAATGTGCAGCACGATTCATCATTTTATTAATCGCACGCACTTCTTTTTTGTGCATCCCAGGTGTATCTACAAATACAGCCTGAGATTTCTCACGTGAATCAATACCGACAATTTTATGACGTGTCGTTTGTGGCTTACGTGAAGTGATCGAAAGCTTTTGACCTAGCAAGTGATTCATTAATGTCGATTTACCAACATTAGGACGACCCACAATTGCAACGAAACCGCTTTTAAAGTCGGAAGGAATTGTTGTTCCTTGCGAGCTAAAGAACTGATCAATTAAATTATTGCCATCTTGCGACACAATTGCATCTGGCTTATTTTCATCTGAATGAGACATTCGGTTATTGCTCCAATAATTTTAAAATTTCGGCTGCTGCAGTTTGTTCAGCAAAACGCCGACTTGAGCCCTCACCAATAAATTTTGGCATCCCTTCAACATTGCATTCAACTTTGAAATGTTGGTTAGGTGCATCACCTTGAATATCTACAACCTCGTAAACTGGGAGAGGTTTTTTACGTGCTTGTAAATACTCTTGCAGGCGTGATTTCGGATCTTTGAGCTGATCTGTCGGTTCGATATGATCTAGATAAGGCTCATACCATTTTAACACAATGCTTTGCAGTAGATTTAGGTCATTACTATCTAAATAAATCGCACCAATAATTGCTTCCACAGTATCAGCTAAAATAGACTCTCGATGATGTCCACCTGATTTTAGCTCACCTGTACTTAAGATTAATGACCGACTCAGCTGTAGGTCATTCGCAATTTTCCCCAAAGCTTCTTGACGAACCAAAGTCGCACGCATTCGCGTTAAACGTCCTTCATTCTCTTTAGGATAGGTGTGATACAGATAATTAGCGATGATCATCCCTAATAATGAATCGCCTAGAAATTCTAGGCGCTCATAGTTATGCTTATGGCTCACAGAACGATGAGTCAATGCCAGTTTTAACAAATCAAATTGTTGAAACTGATGACCTATTCGATTCTGTAGTCGAGCGTCATTCAGCTTGTTGTTTGGCAGATTTTTGGTCAAAAGTCTTCTCAAAAGTCATAACTAAACTAATATTAAGCATGAAAGGCTTACGCACTTCATACTTTTTCTTAACGATTAAATCATCTTTATAAGTCACGATTGCAACATCTTTAAATCTCAAATCCCGAACGCCATTCATATCTAGACGTTGATCCATTTGCTGAGCAAACTTTGCTGGTGTGATATTTTCTGGACTATCCTTTAATACACCTTCGATTTGTGTATTGATGATTTTATCGTCCCAATACGCTGGCCATATCGCAATGGCAGCTTTAACTGCAATTGCAAAAAGAACCACCCCAAATAAAATAGCAATATACGAAGCCCCTTGCTGAGATTTACGCATTTTATATTTCCTATGTGTTTTTATTAATCAATCTTACCATTTCGGTTAAAACTTGGAAGATTAAAACCAGGCTCTTTATGCATCCAAATATAGAATGCTCGTCCAGTTAAATTTTCTTCCGGTACAAATCCCCAAAAACGACTGTCCGCACTTTGATCACGGTTATCACCCATTGCGAAGTATTGCCCTTTCGGTACAGTTACTTCCCAATCTTGACCATTACTTTGAATGAATACGTCATTTGCTTTTGCAACAAATGGTACTAAAGCTTCAGCACCTTTTAACTGAGCGAATTGATATTGTTCTGCTAGCGGGTTACGCCCATCTAGATAACGAATCAAATGCTGATGCTCACCCAAAGTCTCTTTAAAATAATACACAGTCGGTGTTTCTAATTGATCTTTTGCTCGATTTACTTCAGTGGCAACTTTAGCAACCTGTTTACCATTGATAATCAATTGCCCAGATTTAAACTGGATATGGTCTCCAGGTAATCCAACTACACGCTTAATATAGCTAATTGTGGGCTGTGGCGGATATCTAAAAACAATTACTTCCCCACGCTTTGGCTCACCGACATCGAGTACTTTTGAGTTCACAATTGGTAGACGCACGCCATAATCAAATTTGTTGACCAAAATAAAATCCCCAGTCTCCAAGGTTGGCACCATAGAGTCTGAAGGAATATTAAATGGCTCATATAAGAATGAACGTAAAACCAAAACAACAGCTAAAACTGGCCAGAAGTCATAGGCCCATGTGATAATAAAATTTTCCTGATCACGACCTTTATTTGCACGCTGTTTAAATACAAACTTATCAAGCAACCACACTAGAAAAAAAATCAGTGTGGCAGGTACTAAAATCAAATTAAAATCAAAATCCATGGGTGAGTCCTAATTATTTCTTTATCGTTCGACTTTCAATACAGCTAAGAAAGCTTCTTGTGGGATTTCAACACTTCCCACCTGCTTCATGCGCTTCTTACCTTCTTTCTGTTTTGAAAGTAATTTCTTCTTACGAGACACGTCACCACCGTAACATTTTGCCAATACGTTTTTACGCATCGCTTTTACAGTAGAACGAGCAATAATTTGTGCGCCAATCGCTGCCTGAATTGCAACATCGAACATTTGACGAGGGATCAAATCCTTCATCTTTTCAACCAAAGCGATTCCGCGATGGCGAGCATCCTGACGATGACAAATCATCGCTAAAGCATCAACTTTCTCACCATTAATTAATACATCAACCTTAACTAAAGATGAACTCTCAAAACGTACGAAGTTGTAATCGAGCGATGCAAAACCACGTGAGCAAGACTTCAATCGATCAAAGAAGTCCATTACTACTTCAGCCATTGGAATTTCAAATGTGATAGACACTTGGTTTCCAAGGAATTTCATATCCTTTTGCACACCACGACGCTCTACACACAAAGTCATCACATTGCCAAGATACTCTTGAGGAACAAGAATATGACATTCTGCAATTGGTTCACGCAAATCTTCGACTGTTGATCCATCTGGCATTTTTGATGGACTGTCGATATAGATGGTTTCACCTTTTTTGGTGAGTGCTTCATAAATTACAGTAGGTGCTGAGCTAATTAAATCTAAATCATACTCACGCTCTAAACGTTCCTGTACGATTTCCATATGCAACATACCAAGGAAGCCGCAACGGAATCCGAAACCTAATGCATCTGAGCTTTCTGGTTCAAAAAACAATGCCGAGTCGTTAATTTGCAGCTTTTGTAATGCTTCACGGAATGGTTCAAAGTCGCTAGAATCAATTGGGAAAAGCCCAGCATAAACTTGCGGTTTAACCTTTTTGAAACCTGGTAGAGTGGCAACATCAGGTGTCGATGATAAAGTAATGGTATCACCTACTGGTGCACCAAAAATATCCTTAATCCCCGCAATAACGAAACCTACTTCACCAGCTTCTAGGATATCGGTCTCAGTATGCTTAGGGTTGAAAACACCAACTGAGGTAACTGGATGTGTTTGACCAGTCGATTTCACTAGCATTTTATCGCCTTTGCGGATACGACCTTGTTTAATACGAACAAGTGAAACCACACCGAGATAATTATCAAACCATGAATCAATGATTAAAGCTTGTAATGGAGCTTCACGATCACCTTCAGGTGCTGGAATAACATCAACCAAACGCTCTAAAACACCTTCTACACCCAAGCCAGTTTTTGCTGAACATGTTGGAGCATCAGTTGCTTCAATACCAATGATTTCTTCAATCTCGTGAATAACACGCTCTGGCTCAGCTTGTGGAAGATCAATCTTATTTAAGATTGGTAATACCTCCAAGCCCTGCTCAATTGCTGTATAACAGTTCGCTACAGACTGAGCCTCAACACCCTGTGCAGCATCGACCACCAGTAATGCACCTTCACAAGCAGCTAAAGAACGTGACACTTCATATGAGAAATCTACGTGACCTGGCGTATCAATAAAGTTAAGCTGATATTCTTGACCATTTGGATGTGTGTAGTACAAAGTAACGGATGCAGCTTTAATGGTAATCCCACGTTCGCGCTCGAGCTCCATTGAATCCAGTACTTGGGCTTGCATTTCACGATCTTGCAAACCACCACACATTTGAATAAAACGGTCAGCCAAAGTGGACTTACCATGGTCAATATGAGCAATGATCGAGAAATTTCGTATATTTTTGATATCTACGGATTTTTTAGCTTGCGCCATGGGTTACCTTGAGAATATTGAACGCTCATAACTTTTTAGTTGCTATAAGCCAAAACGGTTTAACAAAATTGTTGCCGATTATAACAGAAGCCAATTTTAAAGTATTCAAAATAATTATCTTGCTTTCAAAACCTATCGCTTTAGTTTACTCGCGAAGCAACTTAATCCACTTGATGGTATAAAACTGAGAAATCCATAGGATCGAGCTTAGCAGAAATAGGTTGATATGCTTGTGTGAAACTTGGTGACATACGTTTTGGACGCCCAGTCGAAATTTCAATACAAGCCCACTTAGTATTACCCATAAAAATAATGCTTTGATCTTTAGGTCGATAAAATGCGTACTGACGAAATGAATAAAGTGCATTTAGATCGTCTAGCCAAGTTCTTAAAATAATTTCTTCACCTTCAAGCGCAGCTTTCCGATATTGGACATGATGCTCGACTGCCACCATCGCATGCTTAAGTTCAAAATACTGTTTTAACCCCAAACCTAAAGCTTCGATATGTGCTGCAGCTACATCTTGCATCCATTGGACATACATCACATTGTTAACATGGCCCAATACATCTATATGCTTAGCTTCTACTTGAATTTTTAAATCAAAAATTGTGCTCATATTACTTATTAATCACTAAATTCAACGATCATGGCATACACTAGTGCAATCTAGTTCCAATTTCAAAAATAAAAACCACCCAAAATTTGGGTGGTTTCAAGACCATTAATCTTATTTAAGGTAAGCGTAAACCTAAAATTGCACGTTGCCCCTGGCGAATAATTGCAACTCGCGCAACGCTATTTTTTGGTAAAGCAGCTACCGTTTTTGCAAACATCTGACTGTTTGTGATCGGAGTTCCGTTCACCTGAATAATCACATCACCCGCGACGATATTAGACAATGATGCTAATCCACCACGCTTAACATCTTGAACTAGAATTCCACCATTAACATCCAAGCGAGTTTGCTCTGCTTGAGTTAAATTACGGATACTCATCCCTAAACCACTTGTTGGATTATTCTTATCTTCTGCAGCTGGCGTATCGTCTGGCGCGGTGCCAAGTGTTGCCGATATAGTACGAGTTCTATCATCTCGTAAAACATCTAATTGAATCGTTTGGTTCGGTGCTACCCGATTAAGCACATTTAACAAATCACTTGTGCGCAGAATTGAATTTCCATTGATTTTCAAAATCACATCACCCGACTTCAGACCTGCTTTTTCAGCTGGCGATTTAGGTGTAACTTGTGTGATGAGAGAACCTTCAGGTTTTGGTAATTTATAAGCCTCTGCTAGGTTACGATCAATATCTTGCAACATCACACCAAGATAAGAACGTGTCACTTTACCATTCACTTTTAATTGCTGAACAACATCCATCGCAACATCAATAGGAATAGAGAATGACAATCCCATATAACCTCCAGTTCCACTGAAGATACGAGAGTTAACACCAATCACTTCACCTTGTTGATTGAACAAAGGGCCACCAGAGTTACCTGGATTTAAAGCGGCATCTGTTTGAATAAATGGAACAGAAGTTTCACCACTCATATTTCGAGACTTTGCACTCACAATTCCAGCTGAAGCTGAATAATCAAAACCAAATGGCGAACCAATCGCGAGAACAGGCTCACCAACTTTGAGTCGATTTACATCACCAATTTTTAATTCAGGAAAGTTATTGCCATTCACTTTGAGAACAGCAACATCTGTTCGCTCGTCACTTCCCACTAAGGTTGCATCGAGTTCACGACGATCATTTAGGGTGATACTAATTCTAGATGCATTCTCAATTACATGATGGTTGGTAACTAAATAACCATCTTTACTAATGAAAAATGCGCTGCCGTAAGCAGTTTTTTCTTGTGGTCCCTGCTGCTGCGGGATAATGATCTGATTACCAAAAAAACGACGTAGTATTTCTGGTACTTGTTGCTGTAATAACTCTTCCTGAGTCATTTTCTTGACAACATTTACACTCACTACCGCAGGACTAACCTGTTCTACGAGGTTTGAAAAATCTACTGGTGACGCAGCATTTACTTGTGCAGCTGCTACTGTAAATACCGCAGTGAACAATCCTTGTTGTATATATCGACTTTTCATAGAAGCAAGAACCTACATACTGATGATCGAATAGAAATTTAAGCTAATGTTTTATCATAAGCTACATTTTTATTTCGTTAAAAAATGTTTGTATTTTCGAGGTATACAGACAAATTTAAAAATAAAATTATGGAGAAAATGTGGAGAAATATATTCTTCCTAATTACAGCTTGAGTTTCTATTGAATTACTTAAATAGAAATTAAAACCATGTTGCTTCACGTAACTTATGTTCAATCTGTGTGAAAAGTTTAATTCTTGGCATATAGACTAATTATCTGGTTATTCGCTAAAAATTCGCGCAATTCTAAGCAGAATAGCACTTGCCTTTTTTACAAAAAAGCGGTGTCATTAGCGAACGTTTGATATTGAAGCAGATCGACATGCCTGATTTAGAAACAATTCATCATTTTGACGTGATTATTGTGGGCAGTGGTGGTGCAGGTTTAAGTCTCGCACTTTCTTTACCTCATCATTATAACATTGCAATCTTAGCTAAGGCTGAACTAACTGAAGCTAGCACTTACTATGCTCAAGGTGGTGTTGCTGCAGTATTGGATGAGACTGATTCAATTCAACAACATATTAATGACACTATGATTGCAGGCGGACATCTTTGTGAGCTAGATGCTGTCAAACATACGGTTGAAGGTGGTAAGCCTTCTGTAGATTTCTTATTAAAACAAGGCGTCCAGTTCACTCTAGACGATGATGAACAACTTCATCTCACCCGTGAAGGTGGCCATTCGCAGCGTCGAATCATTCACTCGGCTGATGCAACTGGTAAAGCCATTTCAACGACCCTAGTTGAACGTGCGAAAGAACGTAAAAATATCACTATCTTTGAAAACTACATTGCAATTGATCTTATTACCTTGCACAAACTTGGTCATCTAGATCAAACCAACCGTGCAATAGGTTTATATGCTCTTAATGAAAAGACTGAGCAAGTTCATACTTTCTTAGCACCTTTTACTGCATTAGCATGTGGCGGTGCAATGAAGGCATATCTCTATACATCTAATCCAGATATTGCTACAGGTGATGGTATTGCGATGGCGTATCGTGCAGGCTGTCGTGTAGCAAACATGGAGTTTAATCAATTCCACCCAACGTGTTTATACCACCCTAAAGCACGCTCTTTCTTAATTACTGAAGCAATGCGTGGTGAAGGTGCGTACTTACGTCTACCTGACGGCGAGCGTTTTATGCTTCGTTTTGACGAACGCGCTGAACTGGCGCCACGCGATATTGTGGCACGTACCATCGACCATGAAATCAAACGTCTAGGTATTCGTCATGTGTGGTTAGACATCACACATAAATCACCTGAATTTATTATTGAACACTTCCCTACGCTATATGCTCGCTTGCTTGAACTCGGAATTGATATTACCAAAGACATGATTCCTGTTGTTCCTGCTGCTCACTATACCTGTGGTGGTGTAGTTGTTGATTCTAATAGCCAAACTGATCTTGATGGTTTGTATGCGATTGGTGAAACTTCTTATACAGGTTTACACGGCGCAAATCGTATGGCGAGTAACTCGTTACTCGAATGTTTCGTTTATGGTATGAGTGCAGCGGAAGACATTCAAAGCAAACATAACTTGAGCTTTGAATTTCCAAACGTACCATCTTGGGATGAATCACAAGTGACTGATGCTGACGAAGATGTTGTTATATTACAAAACTGGGATGAACTACGTTCAACCATGTGGAACTACGTCGGTATTGTGCGTACGACTAAACGTCTACAACGTGCGTTACATCGTATCGAGATGTTGAAGCGTGAAATCAATGAATACTATCAAGATTACCGAGTCAGTAAGAACTTGATCGAATTGCGTAACCTCGTTTTAGTTTCTGAAATGATTGTACGTTGTGCGATGGAACGTAAGGAATCACGAGGTTTGCATTACACGCTTGATTACCCAGAGCTTTCAAACGAAATTCGTAAGACCGTGTTAACTCCGCCAAACTTTAAGGTGGAACAGCCGTTGGTGAATGAGTGATACTTTCACATTTTTTGATATTTTCAAGATAACTTATAGTTATTATTTACTATCGCGATAGGCGACATGAATGTCGCCCGTTAAGCTACGGTATCAAGAATGTACCGTCAGCTCAACAAAGGATTTTTGTTACTTTTCATCCTTGAAAAGTAAGGCATAAGAAATAAAACCCAAACATCACCCAAACTTTTCGAAAATGCAGGTTGAGTATATAATCGTATTTACTTCAAATACTGCAATGCTTCTTGAAACACAACATCCTCATTTTGTGTTGCATCCAAACGCTTGATCCGTTCAGGCTCTGCTTGCCACAAAGTCTCATAACCAGAACGCACCTTGGCAAAGAAGCTCAATTTTTCTTGTTCAAAACGATCTAATGCACCACGCTCTCGAGCACGGGTCATGCCCAACTCAATCGGTGCATCCAACCAAAAGGTAATATTCGGCATTTTTGCCACAAAAGTTTGATTTAACAATTGCAGCTTTTCCTGACTTAAACCACGCCCAGAACACTGATAAGCAAAGCTGGCATCAGTAAAACGATCACTCAACACAATTTTTCCCGCCGCTAATGCAGGTAAAATCACTTGTTGTAAATGTTGAGCTCGTGCAGCATAAATCAGTAATAGCTCAGTATCATGACTCATTTGCTCATCATGATTTACTGCCAATAATAATGTACGAATCTGTTCTGCTAATGGTGTGCCACCAGGCTCACGGGTCAGTACAATTTCCTTACCTTGCTGTTCAAAGTACTGATGAATTTTACGAATCAGAGTGGTTTTCCCTACACCTTCCGTACCTTCAAAACTAATAAACATCATTCACCTTGATTTTTCTTTGAACGGAGTACAGACAAGTAATCTTGTACTGCACGATTATGCTCTGCTAGAGAAGCACTAAATTTATGTCCACCATTTCCTGTTGCGACGAAATAAATATTTTTTGAATCGTCTGGATGCATCGCCGCTTCAATCGCTTTTTTGCTTGGTAATGCAATTGGGGTTGGCGGTAAACCATTAATAGTATAAGTGTTATATGCGGTTGGTGTCCTTAAATCATTACGTGTGATATTACCTGTGTAACGATCCCCCATACCATAAATTACAGTAGGATCGGTTTGTAAGCGCATACCAATTTTTAAACGACGCACAAAAACACCTGAAACTTGCTCAAGCTCACGATCTAAACTAGTTTCTTTTTCAATAATTGAAGCCATAATTAATGCTTCATATTTATCTTTATAAGGAAGATTGGCTGCTTTATTCGCCCAAGCTTCATCTAAAGATTTCATTTGACGATGATATAAATCCGTTAAGATTTTTTTATCAGTTTCGCCTTTGGCAAAGAAATAAGTATCTGGTGCAAACAAGCCTTCAGGATGTGAATAAGGAATATCGAGTTCTTTTAATAATTGATCCTGAGGTAAATCCAATATTGTTTTAGTGACATTTGAATCTTTTTTGAGGTTGTTAATCAGTTGCTTAAATGTTGTACCTTCTATCACTAAAATTCGATTCATTTGAGCATTTTCAGCATTGGATAACATTTCCAAAACTTGACGAACACTCATACCTTGCGTGACTTCATAAACACCTGCTTTCATCGTGTCATGAATCATGAACTTTTGATAGAGTTTCAAAAGAATCGGAAAATTCACTTTATTTTCTTCAGCTAAACGGTCAATAAAACCAGAATAGGTATCTCCAGAAGAAATGACCAAAAGCTGTTTTTTGTTTTGAACAGGGTAATTCTTGAATAAACTTGACCAGAAAACACCAAAGATCACAATCAAAAAAGCAATGATTGCTATGATAAAAAACTTAATAGAAAACTTAGCTTGTGATTTGGCTTTAGGCTTTTTCTTAGTTTTGCTTGGATTCGGAGGTTTCGGCATATTTAGTCAATCTGGCTAAGTTTTAAAAAATTAAATAAATCAAGATACGGTTGCTGCTGCATTGTTCGACCTTGAAATCGAACTACAGCTTTCATCGGATGCAAAGCATTACAGAAAAATATGTTCTGGATATGCGCGATCTGATCCATTTCAATACAACGTTGTTCACATGAAATATCATTTTGTTGCATACGAGATAGAATGTGTGCACGCATTACACCGTGCACGCCATTATAGCGAAGTTCTGGAGTAATCCATTGATCATTTATACGAATAAAACAATTACTGCTTACACCTTCAACAATATACCCTTGCACGTCGGTAACTAATGCTTCTAGCCAACCTCGCTGATCTGCTTCTTGCTTCAACACAACTTGCTCTAGTCGATTCAAAGTCTTCAAACCAACCAAATGAGGCATATGCAAACCTATAGCATGATTCAGTAAACCACTTTCAATCCATTCAGGCTCTAAATGTTGCAATTGTTTAGGATAAAACCACACATATACATCAGCTGGGTGTAAAGGGAGACTATATCCTCGGTCACCTTCTCCACGGCTGATTACAACCTTCAACGTACCATTCAAGTTTTTTTCATGTTGTGACAATTGATCTAATGCTTGTTCTATAAAAGATAAATCGGCATCCAAGCTTAAATTTTTGCAAGCATAATTCAAACGAGCAATATGTAGTTGTTTTAATTCCATTCTACCATGCACCAATCGTGCTGTTGTGAAACACCCATCACCGTAGTGAAACGCACGATCCAATAAAGGAATTGAATCAATCAACTGCCCATTTTTATAGCATTGCATAAGTTAAAGATCCTGTGGGATGCATTTATCGAAGCTATTAATCTTAATAACCTATTGATTTTAAATAATTATAACAACTTCACCAGTAAAATAAAAATTTCTTATTTATCAGTTATTCAGCATAACTTATCTCTTTTATGTATTTCTTAATTTTTCATATCAAATTCGATTTTAATTATTTTTTTTGCAAAAAAACTGCAGTTATGCTGCATCCATATTCCAAACAATGATTTAATTTTTGAGGGGTCTCCATGCGTTTATCTCAGGTCAAAGTCGGTGTAATTGCTGCATTACTTTCAGTTTCTTCTTTTGCTGCGCAAGAGTTTTTAAATGTGTCTTATGATCCGACACGTGAACTCTATACAGATTTCAATAAACAATTCGGTGCTTACTGGAAACAGCGCACAGGACAAGATATTGACTTCAAACAATCACACGGCGGCTCAGGCAAACAAGCACGTGCTGTCATTGATGGTTTAAATGCTGATGTTGTAACACTAGCACTTGCTGCTGATATTGATGAAATTGCTGAAAATGCAAAATTACTTCCAGCAGACTGGCAAAAGAAATTACCAAATAACTCTACGCCATATACATCAACGATTGTATTCCTTGTTCGAAAAGATAACCCAAAGAAAATCAAAGACTGGGGTGATTTAGTCAAACCTGGTGTTGAAATCATCACGCCAAATCCAAAGACCTCGGGTGGTGCTCGCTGGAATTATTTAGGTGCATGGGCTTGGGCAAAACATCAAAAAGGCGGCAATGACGCTAAAGCTCAAGAATTTGTGCGTCAAATTTATAAGCAAACCAAAGTTTTGGATTCAGGAGCACGCGGAGCAACAACTACATTTGCTGAACGTGGTATCGGTGATGTGTTGTTAGCTTGGGAAAATGAAGCTTTCCTTGCCGTTCGAGAGCAGCCAGGTAAATTCGAAATCATCACACCGTCTCTTTCTATTTTAGCGGAACCACCTGTTGCCGTAGTAGAAAAAAATGCTCAGAAAAAAGGTAACGCCCAAATTGCACGCGGATATTTGAATTACTTGTACTCTCCTGCTGGTCAAGAAATTGCAGTGCGTAATTTCTATCGTCCTCGCAATGCAGCCGTATTAAAGAAATACAGCAATTTATTCAAACCACTGAAACTAGTAACAATCGATAAAGAATTTGGTGGTTGGGCAAAAGTACAAAAAACCCATTTTGATAATGGTGGAATTTTCGACCAAATCGTCAAGATCAATAGCACAGGTAAATAATCCAACTAAGTCCCACTTTTTCTAAGAGGGACTTCCTCACTTTCATAAAGCAAGGTTGGGAAGGATTCTAAGGAGATTAGACATGACTCATACCGTAATTGTTCCTGGTGTAGGCGGCAGCGAGGCTCAACACTGGCAGTCTTGGCTACAACAAAAACTCATGTTTAGTTCTCGTGTTCAACAGAAACACTGGGATCGTCCAGTCTTGCAAGAGTGGGTTGATCAGTTTGTCAAAACTGTTTCATCTGTAAATGAACCTGTTCAGATCGTTGCTCATAGTTTTGGATGCTTAACCAGTGTAGCGGCTCTCGCCGAGCATCCTGAACTAAATGTACAAGTAAAAAATTTAGTTTTGGTTGCACCCGCAAATCCAGCACGTTTTGGTGAGGCAGGTTTCGCTCGTCATAGTCTAACTGACTATAAAGCATATTTTCATGGACTCAGTATTGATGTGCCAACGACGTTATTAATTAGTGAGAATGATCAATGGCTTAGTTATGTCGATGCTTTACAGCTCGCAGAATCATGGAAATTAACACCAATTAATTTAGGACCTGTTGGCCACATCAATGTTGCTTCAGGGTTTGGTCCATTCCCTGAGATCCTGAATTATTTATTACCTGAAAAAAAGAGCTTACCTACCGCTCTAATGAAGGTCGCAAATTTTAATATGAAATTTGCCTAGCCCCATCTTCACCGTATTTTTTGATTTTAGTTTCGTTTATTTGCTTATTTAGCAAATATTTCTCTTTGAGGAAATGTCATGTCGCAGCGTTCCCGAGTGCTGCCAGGGTTTGGTCTCTCATTAGGCTTTACTCTCGCTTATGTATCTTTGATTGTGCTTATTCCTTTATCTGCTGTATTTATCCGATCTTTAGGAATCGGATGGGATGGTTTATGGGAAATCTTAACTTCAGAACGAATCCTAAAGTCACTGCAACTTAGTTTCAGTGCGGCATTGATTGCTGCGCTAGTGAATGTGTTTTTTGGATTATTATTGGCATGGTGCTTAGTTCGCTATAGTTTTCCAGGTAAAAGAATTGTCGATGCATTAGTCGATTTACCTTTTGCCCTACCAACAGCTGTTGCAGGGATTGCACTCACTTCTTTATATGCTCCAACAGGTTGGATTGGTCAATATTTGGAACCGTTAGGGATTCAAGTTGCATATACCCCTATTGGTATTACTCTTGCCCTGATATTTATTGGATTACCCTTTGTTGTTCGAACAGTACAACCAGTTCTCAGCGATATTGAATCTGAGTTAGAAGAAGCAGCTTCTGCACTTGGTGCAAATCGCTGGCAGACCATTACCAAAGTCATACTTCCAATTTTATTTCCAGCGTTGCTGACAGGATTTGCTTTGGCATTTGCTCGTGGTGTTGGTGAATATGGCTCTGTCATCTTTATTGCAGGCAATCAACCGTATAAAACAGAGATTGCTCCCCTCATGATCATTTCTCGTTTAGAAGAATATGATTATGCAGGCGCAACAACGATCGCTGTAGTCATGCTCATTCTCTCATTTGCCATCTTATTTTTAATTAATTTAGTTCAAGCATGGGCAAGCCGTCGTACAGGGAGAGTTGCACAATGAGTTTGAATACAAACAGCAATGCTTTGGCACTCAAATTACAAGCAAGAGATGCCACTAGAGAACCGACATGGGTTCGTTATAGTCTAATTACTATTGCATTAATCTTTTTCTTAAGTTGCTTGGTTCTGCCCTTAATTTTGGTTTTTGTCGAAGCTTTTAAGCAGGGTCTAGAAGTCTATGTAAATGCATTGACTGACTCAGATACGCTATCGGCTGTAAAGCTCACCTTAATCACTATTGCGATTGCTGTACCGATTAACGTTGTATTTGGTGTTGCAGCAGCTTGGGCAGTAGCTAAGTTCCAGTTCCGTGGTAAAGCCATTTTGACCACCATTATCGACATGCCATTCTCAGTTTCACCTGTGATAGCAGGTTTAATGATTGTGTTAATTTTTGGCTCTCAAGGTTGGGTTGGCGGATGGCTCATGGATAATGACATCAAAATCCTATATGCCGTTCCAGGTATTGTTTTAGCTACTATTTTCATCACTGTTCCATTTGTTGCACGCGAACTCATTCCGCTCATGGAAGCTCAAGGTACTGAAGAAGAAGAAGCTGCAATCGTACTTGGTGCATCTGGTTGGCAAACTTTCTGGAAAGTAACACTTCCAAATATTAAATGGGGATTGATCTATGGTGTGATTCTATGTAATGCACGAGCTATGGGTGAGTTTGGCGCGGTGTCGGTTGTTTCAGGACACATTCGTGGTGAAACGAATACGTTACCTTTACATGTAGAAATACTATACAACGAATATACCTTCAGTGCTGCATTTGCGGTGTCATCTTTACTGGCATTCTTAGCAATCATCACTTTGATTTTAAAAACTTGGTTAGAGATGCGCCAAGACCAAAGCAATGAACATCAACATAATCCATCTAGCCACTGAGGAATGTACAAATGAGTATTCAAGTTAAAAATATTGAAAAACACTTTGGCGCATTCCACGCGCTTAAAAATATCTCTTTAGATTTCCCAGAGGGCGAGCTAGTAGCTTTACTTGGTCCATCGGGCTGCGGAAAAACAACACTTTTGCGAATTATTGCAGGTTTAGAATCAGCCGATGGCGGGCAAGTATTGCTTGAAGGTGAAGATGCAACTGACATTCATGTACGTGAGCGACAAGTTGGTTTCGTTTTCCAACATTACGCTTTATTTCGCCACATGACCGTCTATGACAATATTGCTTTTGGTTTACGTGTTCGCCCACGTGCATCACGTCCATCAGAAGCTGAAATTAAAAAACGAGTTACGCGTTTACTTGATTTAGTTCAACTTGGCTTTTTAGCTGATCGTTACCCTACACAACTATCCGGTGGTCAACGTCAACGTATCGCTTTAGCACGTGCTCTAGCAGTTGAACCTCGTGTTTTATTACTGGATGAACCTTTTGGTGCTTTGGATGCTAAAGTTCGTAAAGAACTGCGTCGTTGGTTACGCACACTACATGATGAATTGCACATCACCTCTATCTTTGTAACCCATGACCAAGAGGAAGCTTTAGAAGTTGCTGATCAAATCATTGTCATGAATAAAGGTGATGTAGAACAAATTGGTTCGCCTCGTGAAGTTTATGAAAAACCAGCGACACCATTTGTATTTGATTTCTTAGGTCAAGCAAATCGTTTTGAAGGTGAACATCATGACGGTATTATTCGTATCGGAGATGATCGCATTCAACTACCAAATCATTTGCAAGCACCGCAAGGAAAAGTCATCGCTTTTGCTCGACCAAATGAATTACACATTCATGCGCAGCCTCAACCGAATACTGTTCAAGCGACTTTTTTACGTGAAGTCTGGATTGCAGGTAGAGTGATCGCTGAATTACAAGATCGTAGTGGGCGTACTATCGAAATTTTACTCAGTGTAGAAGAAGCTAATTTGCATCAATTCAGACCAAACCAAACCGTCTGGATTAGTGCAGCTCAACTTCATTTATTTGCAGACCCAACGACGCAAGTTGCTTAAAATAATACTTGATGACGGCTAAACTACTCATATGGAACTTTAGCCGTTCCTCATCCTATATGCGGAAATAATGATTATGAACTTCCAACAACTCAGAATTATTCGAGAAACAGTTCGTCAAAACTTTAATTTAACTGAAGCTTCAGCGGCACTTTATACCTCCCAATCTGGTGTCAGTAAACATATTAAAGATTTAGAAGATGAATTAGGCGTACAACTTTTTGTGCGTAAAGGTAAACGATTACTTGGTCTCACTGAACCAGGACAGTCCCTATTGAGTATTGTCGAGCGCATGTTAGTTGATGCTGATAATATCAAACGCCTTGCTGACGATTTCAATAAAGTTGATGAAGGTACTTTAACGATTGCAACAACACACACCCAAGCTCGTTATGTATTACCTCCAATTGTGAATCAATTTAAGAAGCTTTTTCCTAAAGTGCATTTGGTTTTACAACAAGCAAGTCCTGTTGAAATCGCTGAAATGCTACTTCAAGGTGAAGCTGATATTGGAATTGCGACAGAATCTCTCACCACAGAGGAAAACTTAGCAAGCGTGCCTTACTATGAATGGCACCACAGTATTATTACACCTAAAGACCACCCTTTAACGAAATTAGACAACATCAGTCTCGATCTTTTAGCAGAGTATCCGTTGATTACATATCACGGAGGTTTTACAGGTCGCTCTAAAATCGATAAAGCATTTGAAGATGCATATTTGCATGCAGATATCGTAATGTCAGCGTTAGATGCCGATGTTATTAAAACCTATGTTGAACTCAATATGGGTGTCGGGATCGTCAATGATGTCGCATATGATGCCGAACGTGACTATCGTTTACAGCAAATAAAAACTCACATTTTTGGTACTAACACTACGTGGATTGCTGTAAGAAAAGGTCATTTACTACGTGGTTATGGTTATGAGTTTATCTCGCTTTGCTCACCTAAAACCGATATTAAAGCACTTAAAAAAGTCGCTTACCCTGAGGAATAAAAAAATGGCTCTTAAAGAGCCATTTTTTATATCTGGGAAAAGTATCTTTAAACGAAAAAACGAGCTTTACAGCTCGTTTTTTTTACAAATTGATTAGAATTTGAAACTTACACCTACTTTACCTACAGGCATCCACTCATAGCTACCTTTATTTGCAATCTTATCTTGCTCATCAGCCACGGCTTGATCGATAGGCTTAGCACCTGTAACAGCTTTCAAATTATAAGCATCAAGCTTCACATCTGGATTACCCGTGTAGTAAGCACCAACCTCTCCAAACACACCAATATTTTTATATACTGGAGCATTCAAACCAAAACCTACATATGGCGCAATATCATTCTTATATGACATTTTACCTGTTACACCACCATCTTTAGAAGCATCAACAACTTCGTAGTCATTGTTGTTTATTGATAAAGTACGACCTGCTGATGTACGTTTTTGAAGATCATAATCATTATCAAGATAAGCCACACCAGCTGCTACATACAACGAACGAGCAAATGCATTTTCACTTGCACCCCATGGATATAACTCAGCGTTTAGATATGTGTTGTTATTTTCCATATCTAGATCATACTTGGTACCATCAATTTTAACATCATCAGACCAAGAGATATCACCACCGTTATAACCTAAAGTTAAACCTACATACGGATTTACACGATATGAAATAGCACCACCGTAACCTGTAGTACCCACTTCAGCACGAACTGAAACTGGATCTAAGTATGAAGGAAACGTAGAACCTGATTCCTTCACAACTTGTTCATCTGCTGCTAAAGCAGAACCTGCAATCGCTGTTAATGCACCTGCAGCTAGAATAACGCGCAAAGCTTTCATTGAAGTCTCCTCAAAAAATACTTTTATCTAAGGTATAGTTGTTACTGTAATAAAATCTTAAAAGAATGATTGATATCTTTTTATACAGAAACTGATTACTTTTTGTTATTTTTTGATACAAATTCAGAATAATTGTATATTTTAAAATAATAGATAAAAAACAATTAAATCCGAATTTATTACAATTTTATTGCTTAATTTTAAAACACTTTATTGTAACGACTTTTTTCAAAGCTTCTTGGTTCAATTTAGTGTAAAATCTTCAAAATTTTTTTGGATGAAGGAAGATCATGTCTCAGCTTTCTACGATCATTGAGCAAGCATTTGAAGACCGTGCAAATTATTCAGCTACGGACTGCCCTACAGAAATTCGTCAAGCCGTTGAAGAAGCATTAACTGGTTTAGACAACGGTACACTTCGTGTGGCTGAAAAGATTGATGGTGAGTGGGTTGTTCACCAATGGTTAAAAAAAGCAGTTTTACTTTCTTTTAAACTCAATGACAACCAACCTATTGAAGCTTGTGATCTACAGTTTTATGACAAAGTTGCAACTAAATACTCTGGTTGGACTGAAGAGCAATTTAAAGCAGCAGGTGTACGCGTAGTTCCTCCAGCTGTTGCTCGTCGTGGTAGCTTCCAAGCTAAAAATGTGATCTTGATGCCATCTTATGTCAACATCGGTGCATATGTTGATGAAGGCACAATGGTTGATACTTGGGCAACTGTTGGTTCATGTGCGCAAATTGGTAAAAATGTACATTTATCTGGTGGTGTAGGTATTGGCGGTGTATTAGAGCCATTACAAGCAAACCCAACGATCATTGAAGATAACTGCTTCATCGGCGCGCGTTCTGAAATTGTAGAAGGCGTGATTGTTGGTGAAGGCTCTGTAATCTCTATGGGCGTATTCATCGGTCAATCGACTAAGATCTATGATCGTGAAACTGGTGAGATTCACTATGGTCGCGTACCTGCTGGTTCAGTTGTAGTTGCGGGAAGCCTTCCTTCTAAATGTGGAACTTATAGCCTTTACGCAGCAATCATCGTGAAAAAAGTTGATGCGAAAACACGTGCTAAAACAAGTTTAAATGATTTATTACGTGCTGACTAAGATGTAATACCACGGAGCTTATACTGCTCCTCGTCTCTACGATTATCACTGATCGTAGAGATTTTTGTTTTTTAATAGCTTGCTGATTTTGTGGTAACTCTTTATGACTTCCTTACGTTCCTCTGCAATTCCTGTCTCTGATCCTGCTGCTGGTTTGCGTATCACAGAGATTTTTTATTCTTTGCAAGGCGAAGCGAATACATTTGGCTTACCCACTGTCTTCATTCGTTTAACTGGTTGCCCTCTTCGTTGCAGCTATTGTGATACCACGTACTCTTTTGAAGGTGGCGAGCGTCAATCACTTGAACATATCATTGAAACAGCAAGCCAGTTTAAAACACCTTATATATGTGTCACTGGTGGCGAACCACTTGCACAACCGAATTGTCTTGTATTACTTCAACGCTTGTGTGATCTCGGTTTTGACGTTTCGCTTGAGACAAGCGGAGCTTTAGATGTTTCTAAAGTTGATCCACGTGTTTCGAAAGTATTAGATCTAAAGACACCAACGTCTAATGAAGATCATCGTAATTTACTTACCAATCTCGACTATTTAACACAGCATGATCAGATTAAATTTGTGATCTGTAATCGTGCCGACTATGAATGGTCTAAACAACAACTGGAAAATTTCCAGTTGCAAGATAAAGTCAGTACAGTATGGTTCTCTCCTGCTTTCGCGGTAGAAAAAGGTGCTGTTGCTCTACCTGCTCTTGCACGTGATTTAGCTCAGTGGATTTTAGATGACCATCTCCCTGTTCGCTTCCAATTACAGTTACATAAGCTGTTATGGAATGATGAATCTGGTCGCTAATGATCTTGTGACTGTCTCAAATGAGGCAAATCATCTACGAATAATTTTAGGTTGAATAATGGAAAATAATATGCGTTCTCGTGCCATCGTATTATTGTCTGGCGGTTTAGACTCGACAACATGTCTCGCTTGGGCACAAGCAAACTATGACTGTATCGCTTTAAGTTTTATGTATGGTCAGCGCTCTACAACTGAGCTTGATGCAGCTAAGGCACTTGCACAACGAGCAGGCGTTGAACATCGTGTAATTAATATCGATTTGGGTAATTTAGGCGGTTCCGCGCTTACAGATCATAACATTGATGTACCTGAACAATTACAAGAAGGTATTCCTGTAACTTATGTTCCAGCACGTAACACAATTTTTCTATCCTATGCTCTTGCAGCAGCTGAAGTATTTGACGCTGCAGCCATTGTGATTGGTGTAAATGCTGTTGATTATTCAGGATATCCAGATTGTCGCCCAGAATTTATTGACGCTTTTGCCAATCTCGCAAGACTTGCAACAAAAGCTGGTGTTGAAGGAAAACCTCTTAAAATTGAAACACCTCTGTTACATTTATCCAAAGCGAATATTATACGCTTAGGCATCGAACATGGCGTAGACTATAGCCAAACGGTATCCTGCTATCAGGCAGATGCTCAAGGACGTGCATGTGGCAAATGCGACAGTTGTCGTTTACGTCAGCAAGGTTTTATCGAAGCAGGTGTCGCGGATCCTACGCGCTATGCGGAATAAACGATATAAGGTAAAAATTAGGTACATTATATGAAGTTTTCTAAATCAAATATTATTCTTTCAACAATGATGTCAGCTGCGGCTCTTTTTGCTACAGCATCTCATGCAGCTGATAATCCATTACAAGCAGCATATAAAAGTACCAATGTAAAATCTGCATTAGTCAACGTATGTAAAGATCAAACAGCTAAAGGTGGAAAACTAACCTCTGCGGAAGTAAGTAAATTCTGTAGTTGCCAAATTGATGCACAAGGTAAAGTAACTGAAGCACAAAAATGGGAAATTCAAAGTGCAATTAATGCCAAGAAAAGCCCTAGTTCTTTAGCGTTTGTCCAACAGCAAAATAAAGATTTACAAGCTTGCTTAGGCGCCCCTTTGGTATCTAAGTTAGAAAAATTAACTGAAGAAGCAATGAAAGCTGCTCAGCAACAAGCTCCTAAAAAGTAAGCTTGTATTGTTCAGATTAAAGCCTGCATTTATGCAGGCTTTTTTTAGTTCTGTTAATATTTGAATCACTTAAAGAAATTGACTAAATTCATGCACGACCAATGGAAAACCAATGCTGAAAATCGACGATCAATCGTTTCATTCAGTGGAGGCAAAGATAGTTCTCTCGCCTTGTACCATGCTATGCATAAAGGGACGGTGTTAGGCTTAATTGTAATGTTAGAGGAACAAGGAAAACGATCACGTTCGCACGCGATGCCCCTAGATATCATTCGTGCTCAAGCTGATGCGATAGGTTTACCTGTTTATATGACTTCATCGAGTTGGTCTGATTATGAAAGTAAGTTTATTGATTTACTTCATCAGGCTAAAGCTCATGGAGCTGAAGTACTCGTTACTGGCGATCTCGACATGCCACAGCATGGTTGCTGGCACGATAAAGTCACTCAACAGGTTGGGCTCAAGTTAGGCATGCCACTTTGGTTAAGGCCACACAAACAAGTCGTTGAGGAATTTATTTCACTTGGTTTTCACAGTGTTATTGTTACCGTCAATCTCAAATTGGGGATGCGCGTTGAAGACTTAGGTAAAACACTTACTTTGGAATATATCCAAGAACTGGAAGATCGCGGCATTGATCCATGTGGCGAAGGTGGTGAATTTCACACCACAGTGATCAATGGTCCCATTTTTAACAAAGCAATTCCTATACGTCACGGTGAAATTGTTTATCATGAAGAATATGCATTTTTACCACTTGAACTAGATCAACCATAACCTTTATTGAAGGATGAGACATGTCTGAGAATATTCAATTACCTGATCAAAGCTTCCCGACAACTGAAGGTGAACTTAACCTGACACAAATCGAAAGTGAATGGTTAGTTTTATATTTTTACCCTAAAGATTCCACACCTGGCTGTACAACTCAGGCGATCGGTTTTTCATGTTTAAAAGATCAGTTTGCAGCTTTAAACTGTCAAATTATTGGTGTCTCACGTGATTCTGTTAAATCTCACCAGAACTTCACTGAAAAGCAATCACTTAATTTCAATTTGATTAGTGATCGACAAGAAATCTTATGTAAACATTTTGATGTCATTAAAGAAAAAAATATGTATGGCAAACAAGTCATGGGCATCGAACGTTCAACCTTTATTTTTCACAATAAGCAATTGGTGAAAAGCTATCGTAAAGTTAAAGCTGCAGGACATGCTGAACAAGTATTGGAAGATTTAAAAGTTTTACAATCTGCTTAATTGCTTGCCTTCAAAAAAGCGAGTTTATACTCGCTTTTTTACAGTTAAATTGTAGCCCTAAACTAAAATAACGTATCATTAAACGATTAAAATAACGAACCTAAATCTTAAAAAATGAAATCGATCCAAGTTTTAATTTTATTTCCGTTGTTTATTTCTGGATGCAGTATCAGCACCCCAACACGTTCACAAGAATATTCTACTTCAACCTCTCAAGTTCAGAAATTATCAAACGAAATACGCTGTGAAGACTTACAAAACCCAGCTTATCAACAAACCATCTTGCAGTCGATTAACGAAATTCGGCAACAAGCGCGTCAATGTGGACAACGACATTTTTCAGCAACATCACCCTTAGTATGGAATGAACATTTGGCTAGAAGTGCTTATGCTCATGCCATAGATATAGCTCAATATAATTTTTTAGGGCATCGTAGTCAGGGCGGTTTAGACCTCAAAGCTCGCTTGAAACTTTATCAGTTTAAAGGACGCGGCGGAGGTGAGAATGTTGCACGTGGGCAGAAAAACTTGAATGAAGTATTAACGACTTGGCTAAACAGCCCCATGCATTGTGCCAATATAATGAATCCTAAATTTACAGACTATGCCGTGGCATGTACCTTTGACTCCACTGAAAAACAAAAGCCATACTGGGCACAACAATTCGGAATTCGTTAACAGGAAATACCTATGCAAAATGGCTCGATCATTCCTATTTTTCGTGTCTTTGACATTAAATTAGCACAATCATTTTATCTTGATTATTTAGGTTTCCAAATCGATTGGCAGCATACTTTCGGGGACAACTTCCCTGTTTATCTGCAAATTTCCAAAGACGATTGTATTCTCCATTTGTCCGAACACTTCGGTGATGCGAGTCCGCATAGTGCGATTCGTATTTACTGGGAGAATCTCAGCTTGTTAAAAAATGAACTTGAGGTCAAGGATTATAAGTTTGCTAAACCCCAAGTTGAAAAAACAGATTGGGAAACATTAGAACTGAGTATGACTGATCCCTTTTCCAATCGAATTATCTTTTGGGAAGATGCTTAATTGGTCCGCTAAAAGTTGATAATGGAGTACTTTAGAAATAATTTTCCACTCACCCTGCTTTTGTACCAATGTAAGTGCATCATAAAAATATTTAGGTTCAATCACACATTCAACATGTACCATCGCTAACTGATCATGAATCAAATTGATCGCAATTACCTTATCTTGTCTCAATTGGTTTTGAGATGCGGGTGAAATACGCTTTCCCACAATAGAGAAATAAGTATCCATATCTAACTTAAGCATCGGATCATCCGTAGCGTTGATATAAGTTGCATCGGAATGAAATATGTCCTGTAATTTATCCACATCACAAAAGTACAAACCATCAAAGTATTTTTCGAGTTGCTGTTGAATCTTAATTATCGGATTATTTTTCATCTTATGTACCTATTCTTTGTCTATTGTGTATGGTCGAAACTGATTCGCCTGCCACACCCCAGTTATCTGTATCAACTTCATCAATGACCACAAATGTAGTAGCTGGATCTTTATGAAGCACCCGAACCACTAACTCTGTAGCCTCTTGAATCAACTGTTGTTTCTGTGCTGTAGAGACATTTTCTTTAGTAATTTGAATTAAAATATAAGGCATGCGGATCTCCTTTTATAATTTTATAGATAGCAAGAATACTAAGATGCTTCGGCAGCTATTGCGTCTTGAACCGTTTGACGATGAGCAATTCGCTGCATAAAAGCTGTTAAATGAATAAAATGCCCAAGATCAAGACCAATAAAGTCAGCCCAGCGTGTCACCACAAACAGATAAATATCAGCAATGGTAAAATTACTTCCCGATAAGTAGTTTTGCCCATCTAACTGTTGATCAACCCATGCATAGTGTTTATTTAAAATCGTACTAAAGACAGTTTTAGATTCTTCGCCATAAGACTCATGGAAAAATGGTGAATATGCTTTATGAATTTCTGCAGCAATAAAATTCATCCAAGAAAGTGTTTGATAACGCTCTACGGTGTTTATTTCAGGTAATAAATCCTTACGTTCGAATTGATCAACAAGAAACTGACTAATCACAGCACCTTCCGTTAAAAAAGAACCATCTTCCAGCTGTAATACAGGTACTTGTCCCTTCTTATTGAGTCGATAAAAGTCCTCACCCAGTTCAGTTAAATGCTGTTGCAAATCGACTTTGATTAAATCAAATGGAAGCCCAAGCTCTCTTAAAACGATATGTGGGGCTAGAGAACATGCATTTGGTGAATAGAACAATTTCATAAAATAACTCCATACAAGGTATGCGAATCATCTTATTGTTTACTTATATGTGCTTAAATAGATTACAACTCAAATCATTTTTTACATGGTGTAATGAATGAATCACCCTCTAAAACGGATGATGTTTAGTAGCGTCGAATTGTTTTGCTTAGTAGCAGAATATGAAAGCTTTTCCAAAGCAGCCTTACATGCAGGTGTGAGTCCAGCAGCGGTCAGTCGCTCCATTGCTCGATTAGAGAAGCATTTAGCGACACCATTGTTTGTAAGAACGACTCGACAAGTCCGTTTAACTACGCAAGGGAAAATCTATTTTGATGAATGTAAACAAGCGCTGAATCAAATTTTAGAAGCAGAACAACAACTAAAAAATCAAACACAGCAACCCTCTGGTTTAATTCGTATCAGTGTTCCAACACCTTATGGACACTATCGCATCCTCCCGTTATTAGCAAAGTTTTCACAGCAATATCCAAGCATCCAAGTAGATGTTCAACTAACCAATAAAAATGTGGACTTTATAGCAGAAGGATATGATCTGGCGATTCGTGGACGACAATTTGCTGATTCAAATTTGATTGCACGGCAACTAGAACAGGCTGAACTGATTGTAGTGGCGTCGCCTGAGTATTTAAAACAATTCGGAACACCGCAAAGCCTTGAAGATTTACAGCATCATCAATGTATTCAGTTTGTTCTTCCCAGTACAGGGAAAAACGTTCCATGGCTATTTACCTCTAATCAACAAATAATTGAATATCAAAGTGCGGGAAATATCCGTTGCTTAGACGATATTTTAGGCACGGTTACACTGGCAAAACATAGCGCTGGTTTATTACAGACCTATCGTTTTATTGTAGAAAATAAGCTTAAGAATGGAGATTTGATTGAAGTACTTAGCGAATTTTCAGGCACTTCACGCCCATTTTCTTTACTTTATCCATCAAAAAAATACGAATCTTTCCATATTCGTGTTTTCATCGATTTTCTGCTTAAAGAACTAAAATCTTAAAAACATTC
>NZ_JADKPY010000035.1:0-41298 GCF_015351505.1 Acinetobacter sp. SK-43 | reverse complement strand
ACATTCATCCAAATTACTTTTATCACCCGCAAGATATTTACGCTGCAATTCCGCATAGACTTTTGTATTTTTAAATTCAGTCAGAAATTCAATCGTGCCTTTAGGGAAAAATTCAGTTTGAATCTCACCTCGATAATAGGCTTCTCGCATAGGTGTAGCTGAAATAGAATCCTTTAAACTATCCAACTCAACCATTTCCCATTCTGGAAATAAAGCTAAATAATACGAAGATTCATCTTTGAAGTGACCAATCAAACCTACTTTTGCATTTAGCTGAACCACTTGATTGACCAATGTTTTGACTTGTTTGACCCATTTTTCATCGTTATACACATCAACCACATGTACGAAATGAATCCGCTTCTGATCATCCTCTGAAAAGTTAGACAGAATCATTTGCTCACGTTCATGAGCTAAAAATGGATTTTTGATATTCCGTTCTGATTGTGCTGAACCTAATGCCAATATCACGTTCTGACTTTGCTGTAACGCAATTTCAATGGTTTGTAGATGTGCTAAATGAAAAGGCTGAAAGCGTCCAATAAAAACAAGATAGTCAAATGTGTACATAGGCGTAATTTCACTTTTTGTGAACTCATCAGTTGCACTATGTAACGCAAATATGCGACATAATGAGAGCACTTTAAAATCAATCTGGATTAAAGCAAGGATAGTACGATGACACTTAGCTGTATTCAACAACCTCATCAACATTTGCAAGCAAATTTAGAAGATGGCGTACTCACCTTAGCCATTAACCGTTCAGAAGCCAAAAATGCACTTTACGGTGAACTTTATCTTTGGATTGCAAAAGCATTAGATGAAGCTGATACAAATAAAGATGTACGTGTTGTGATTTTCCGTGGTGCAGAACAAGATTTTACTGCGGGTAATGATATGAAAGACTTCATGGGCTTTATGCAAAAGCCATATGAAGGCAAAGCGGGTGATCAACCTCCATTTGTATTATTAAAAGCTGCGGCTCGTTTTTCTAAGCCACTTATTATCGCAGTGAAAGGTGTTGCAATTGGTATTGGTGTAACAATCTTATTACATGCTGACATCGTATTTGCAGACAATACTGCCGTATTCCAAATTCCATTCGTTAGTTTAGGCCTTTCTCCTGAAGGTGCTGCGAGCCGTTTATTGGTCAAACAAGCAGGCTATCAGAAAGCGGCTGAATTATTATTCACAGCGAAGAAGTTTGATGCAGCAACAGCAGTAAAAGCAAATCTTGTAAATGACGTTGTTGAAGATGCCTATGCAACCGCTCAACAAACCGCTCAACATTTAGCAGCATTACCTTTAGCATCTCTAAAACAAAGTAAAGCGCTAATGAAAAAAGACTTAGCTGAAATTATTGTTTGCGTCGACGAAGAAGCTGAAATCTTTATGCAGCGTGTACGCTCACCTGAAATGATGGAAGCTGTACAAGCATTTATGCAAAAACGTAAGCCTGACTTCTCACAGTTCAATTAATACATTTCACTGTTTTTATACAAACCATTTAGTCAAGACTGGGTGGTTTTTTTATTTAACGTCCCAATATTAACAACAAACTTATAGGAACATTTATTCTCATGTCTGAACAAAATCAAACCGAAAAAAAACGCTACTACGAACCTGCCCCTCAAGATATTGATGTTGCCAATTTCCGTAAAGTCATTGAAAGCCGTCGTTCAGTACGTAAGTTCACGGATAAACCGATTCCAAGTGAGATTTTAGATGAATGTTTAGATTTGGCACTGCTTGCACCCAACTCATCAAACTTACAGCCTTGGACATTCTATGTGGTGCAAAATCCAACCAAGAAAAAGCAACTGGTTAAAGCGTGTTTAGGACAACTTGCCGCTAAAACTGCATCCGAATTAATCGTATGTGTCGCTAGAACAGATCGTGTTGATGAAATGGCAAAACTAAATATCACCGAGTTTCCATTTCCCGAAGCGCCACCAGCGGTTCAAAAGTATTACCGCTTTATTCCCTACAACTATAAAACAGGTTATTTCAATGCCTTAGGTAACTTCAAAAAAGTTGCATTTAAAGTAGCCCGTACACTTGATAAACAACTTCCTGTGACTGCATTTAACCCTGCCGATGCTAAATTATGGGCAACTAAAACCACAGCTTTAGCCTGTGAAAACCTTGTATTGGCTTTACGCGCTTATGGTTTTGATAGTTGCATGATGGAAGGTTTTGATGAACCTTTGGTTCGTAAAATTTTAAAGTTAAATGATCAACAATATCCTGTGATGGTGATCGGCGCAGGTGAACGTGCCAAAGATGGCGTGTTCTTCCCGCAATATCGTTTTGATCGTGATTTATTTATTCAAAAAGTATAATTATTCAATATCTAATATTTGAATAAACTCAAAGGCAGGCTCTTCATAAGGATGGCTTGCCTTTAATGCTTTTGCCACAACACTGGCTTTTTCTTCAGGCACAATGGTCTCTACACGCCATTCTTCAAGTTGTTCCAGCTCATCCAGCTGCCCTAAAAATGGATTTGCACCTTTAACAGACTTAAACTGCCCTATTCCTTTCACTTGCCAAGCACAATGCTCATAATTGCCAATACCGCCTGCACCAGCTTCAAAGATAGCCTGTTTGGTGGATTCAAGGTGTGATTCAGGTACATAATAAATAAGTTTTAGCATATTCTTTTTGATTTCATTGTTCTTGCTCATTCATCGTTATTTTATATTGAATCCAAGAATAAAATAAGCCACCTTACGGTGGCTTATTTTTTATTTCATATTAACCAATGAACTTACGTGCATTGCGGAACATACGCAACCAAGCACCATCTTCAGCCCAATCTTCAGGCTTCCAAGAATGTTGTAAAGCACGGAAGTTACGCTCTGGGTGTGGCATCATTACTGTTGCGCGACCATCTTTAGAAGTTTGTCCTGTAATCGCTTCAGGTGAACCATTCGGGTTCAATGGATAGTGCTGAGTTGGATTACCCAAGCTATCTACATAACGCAAGATGACTTGGTTCTCTGCATTTAAAGCGGCAAGTTGTTGTTCTGTCGCAACTAAACGACCTTCACCATGCGCAACTGCGATTGGTAAAATCGAACCTTGCATATCTTCAAGCAACACAGAAACAGATTTCTCTACACGAACATTCACTGCACGCGCTTCAAATACTTCTGACATGTTACGGTGGAAACGTCCCCAATGCTCTGCACCCGGAATCAGCGGAGCAAGTTGTGACATCATTTGACAGCCGTTACATACGCCTAAGCTGAATGTATTTTCACGATGGAAGAATTGTTCGAACTGATCACGTAGTTTCGCATTGAACAATACTGATTTCGCCCAGCCACCACCAGCACCCATCACGTCACCGTATGAGAAGCCGCCACATGCCACTAAACCTTCAAAGTCGCTTAAGCTCACACGGCCTGCAAGTAAATCACTCATGTGTACGTCGATAGTATTGAAGCCTACTTTGTCAAAGGCTGCCGCCATTTCCACATGACCATTTACACCTTGCTCACGCAAAATTGCCATATTTGGACGACGTGTATTGATAAACGGCGCTTCAACTGGCTCATTTAAGTCATATGTTGGTTGTGCAATTAAACCTTTGTGGTTCTTATCTGCAATTAAAGCAAATTCTTGATCAGCTGTTTCAACGTTGTCACGTAAACGTTGGATCTGATGTGACACTTCAGCCCAAGCTTGTTGTAATTCAGCACGCTCAAGCGTTAAACCATTTACAACCAATTGATCAGTTGTATTCACACGACCAACAACAGCAATTGTATCTTTCAAGCTAGATGCCGCAACTTCAACTTCTAACTGCGCCCAATCAGCACCCGTAATTTGAAGTACTGCACCAATTTCTTCAGCAAATAAGCTTTCAGTGGATTGATTTTCTAGAGCAACACCTAAACGCGATGCGAACATCATTTCAGCAACAGTTGCCAATAGACCACCATCACCGATGTCATGGTAAGCTTTGATCACACCACGATTGTTCCAGTCTTGAATCAAGGCAAAGAATGCTTTGAAGTCATCAAAACTATCAACATCAGGGGTAACAGAACCGATTGCTTTATAGACTTGCGCAAGGATCGAACCACCTAAACGGAATTGACCTTTAGATAAATCAATACGTACAAGTACTGAGTCTGCTAAGTTCTTCAGTTCAGGTGTTAATGTTTTACGTACATCTAAAACAGGTGCAAACGCAGTGATTACGCCTGTCATTGGAGAAGTTACGGCTTTATCTTCACCATCATTCCAAGTGGTACGCATTGAAAGTGAGTCTTTACCGACAGGAATAGCGATACCCAATGCAGGACACATTTCCATACCAATCGCTTTCACACCTTCAAACAAAGCTTGGTCTTCACCTTTTTGACCAGCAGCAGCCATCCAGTTTGCAGAAAGTTTGATATCGCTGATTTGTTCGATGTTGGCACACGCAATATTTGTAATTGCTTCCGCAACCGCTAAACGTGCAGATGCAGCAGGATTTAACAAAGCAACTGGTGGACGCTCACCCATCGCCATAGCTTCACCTGTAAAGCCTTGCAAGCTTGTCGTCGTTACTGCTGCATCTGCAACAGGAACCTGCCAACGGCCAACCATTTGATCACGTGCAACCATACCTGTAATCGAGCGGTCACCAATGGTGATCAAGAATGATTTAGACGCAACTGTTGGATTCTTCAATACGCGGAAAATCGCATCTTTCAAATCAACTTTTGATGCATCAAAGTCGTTACCTTTACGTTCAATCGTTTCATATGAACGTTGCATACGTGGTGTACCACCCAACATGACTTGCATTGGGATGTCGACTGCATTGTTTTCAAATAATGGATCTTCAACAGTCAAATGACGTGCTTCAGTCGCTTCACCAAGTACTGCAAACGGACAACGCTCACGTGCACAAATTTCTTCAAACTGTTCTAAAGATTCTGGACGAATCGCTAACACATAACGTTCTTGCGCTTCATTTGACCAGATTTCCATCGGGCTCATGCCTGGCTCTAAAGATGGAATCTTACGAAGGTTCAATACAGCACCTAACTCGTGATCATTCACTAGTTCAGGCATCGCATTGGATAGACCACCCGCACCCACGTCGTGTACAGACACGATTGGGTTAAAGTCTTCTAAGCGCCAGCATGTATCAATGACTTCTTGGCAACGACGTTCCATTTCTGGGTTTTCACGTTGTACTGAAGCAAAGTCTAAGCTCTCACCCATAGTACCGCTGTCTACAGATGATGCAGCACCACCACCAAGACCGATTAACATGGCAGGACCACCCAATACAATGAGTAAGTCACCTGGTTGAATCGCATCTTTTTCAACGTGGTCAGGACGAATGTTACCGTAACCACCAGCGATCATAATTGGTTTATGGAAGCCTTTAACTTCACCATTCACATTCTGTTCGAAGGTACGGAAATAACCATTCAATGCAGGACGACCAAACTCGTTGTTAAACGCCGCACCACCCAATGGACCTTCAATCATGATTTGTAATGGCGATGCCATACGTGAAGGTTTACCGTAGTTTTCTTCCCAAGGCTGTTCGAAACCAGGGATATTCAAGTTAGAAACCGTAAAGCCTGTTAAACCTGCTTTTGGTTTACCACCACGACCTGTTGCACCTTCATCACGGATTTCGCCGCCTGAACCAGTTGCAGCACCAGCAAATGGAGAAATTGCTGTTGGGTGGTTATGCGTTTCAACCTTCATTAAAATATGAGCGGCTTGGCTCTTATATTTATAAACAAAGTGACCATTTTCATCCGCTTTTGGATAAAAACGCATCGTGTCATAACCCACGATCACAGAGGCATTGTCTTTATACGCCGACAATACATCTGTTGGAGATTCTTTATAGGTATTCTTAATCATTTGGAACAATGATAATGGTTGTTTTTCACCATCAATTGTCCATTCAGAACCAAAGATTTTATGACGACAGTGTTCAGAGTTCGCCTGAGCAAACATCATTAACTCGATGTCATTTGGATTACGACCCAGCTTTGTAAATGCTTCGGTTAAGTAATCAATTTCTTGCTCAGATAAAGCAAAGCCAAACTCATTATTCGCTTTAACTAATGCTTCTTTACCTTGACCCAAGATATCAATTGAGTTGAGTGGCTTCGGCGCAGTTTCTGAGAATAAAGCTTTTGCATCTTCAATTTGAGCAAAAACTGTTTCCGTCATACGGTCATGAAGTACTTGTTTAACTTCATTCGTAATTTCAGTGACACCTTTTAGCGTGAATAAAAGACCACGTTCTAAACGGTGTACAGGTGTATTACAGTTTTGGAAAATATCAGTTGCTTTAGACGACCACGGAGAGATTGTGCCAACACGTGGAGTTACTAAAATTTGGATTTCATCACTTGCAGCTTGGCGAAGTTCGAAAGATTGACCATCGTTTAAAAGTTGTAATGCCGATTGATGTTGCTGCTCGTTGAGCGCTTGATCAAACAAATAAACCCACTGGCTGTCAAAAGATTGAACAGAACTCATTGACGCTAAACGGTTTAAGAGTTGAGCTTTCTTAAAAGAAGAATGTGCTGATGCACCGGCCACGATAAACATGTTGACTTTGGCTCCACGGGTGGGTCTAACGAACCTACCGCAATGTGACTTATGAGAGAGCGCATATTCTACTGTGAAAGCCTTCTTTCAGCTAGCCATATCCATCTTAAAAATCAGAGTTTTCTATCCCAAATCACTTAAATTCTTATCGCTTTATCCATTTTACTTTATTCGTAACAATTCATTTAGTTTGTTCTGATGTACGCATTTCCCATCCCTCATTTTCACGACCTCTTTATTCCAATAGTATAAAAACCAATACTATCAATAGAAAAATCAGAGTGCTTTACACTTACAAGACAACTTATGTCGCACTACTCTAGTGCTTTAATCTTTTTTTTGGCATGATGAATTAAAGTCAGTTTGAATAATGATAAATGGAACAAATGCGTTGGTTGGAATTGCTCTCTGCAATTCGCTTAGGTAGTAAAAAAAGTAGTACAGAATTGGCTAGAAGCCCGTTTCATAAAGATTACGATAGAATTATATTTTCCCAAAGTTTTCGACAACTGAATAGAAAAACTCAAGTTCACCCATTGACTCAGCACGATGGTATTCATACAAGATTGACTCATTCACTCGAAGTATCTTGTATTGGTCGCTCGCTTGGTATGCTCGCCGCTGAAAAGATCAAAGATGAATTACCCATGTGGATTTCACCTGCTGATGTCGGTGCGATTATTCAAGCGGCATGTTTAGCTCACGATATTGGTAATCCCCCTTTTGGTCATGCAGGTGAATATGCTATACGTGAATGGTTTGATGATGCCTCACATCGTGACTTTCTGACCAAACTCACTCCCGAAGAAGAAGCAGACGTTCGTCAATTTGAAGGTAATGCGCAAGGTCTTCGTTTACTCAGTCGTATTGACTACCATCCTGATGATGGTGGTATGCGTCTGACCTGCGCAACACTGGGTGCCTATTTAAAATATCCTTGGTTATCAAAAACCATCGACCAACAAGGCGATACCCCATCCCATCAAAGAGCAAAATTTGGTTGCTATCAATCAGAAAAGGAAATCTTAAAACAGCTTGCTGAACAGCTTGGTTTAATTAAACTGGGTGAATATCACTATTGTCGTCACCCTCTAACTTATTTATTAGAAGCTGCTGATGATATTTGTTATGCACTGATTGATTTAGAAGATGGCATCATTCTTAATATGTTGAGTTATGAAGAAGTTGAACCTATCTTCCTCAACTTGATCGCAGATTTTGGTCTTCCTGAAGAGCTGCATTTACCGCATACCACTTGGCAACAAAAAATTGCAGCCTTGCGTGGTCGTGTAATGAAACGATTAGTCGATGAAGTCACGACGGCTTTTGCAAAACACCACTATGAAATCCTCACAGGTCAACTCAAAGGTAGCCTTTTACAATATTGCTCACCTGATATTGAAGCAGGCATTCAAACAGCGAAAAATCTTGCACGAGATCGTATTTTTGAACATCCTCAAAAATCCGGTTTAGAAATTATTGCGCATCAAAGCTTACAGACTATTTTAGATGCTTTTGTGCCTTTGACCATGCCGCATAAAACATTAAGCTTTAAAGAACAACGTTTGATGTCGATTTTGCAACATTCAGGCGCAAATTTTCAAAACAACCATTACAATAATATTATGCAAGTCTTAGATATTATTAGTAAGTTCTCAGACCATCAGGCTTATAGCTTGGCGCAAGAGTTACAAGGGAATAAAGTTGGCTTCTTTTAAAAGAATATGCAAACTCTGTTTTCTTAAATGACTTTGGTTTAAATCTTTTCAAATAAATAGTGAAAAATTTTCTATGATCGGATGTTTAATTGGCGAAGTGTTTGCCTTAGAAGCCCCTACTGTATTACTTAATGTAAATGGGGTTGGTTATGAAATCGATACACCGCTTTCAACATTTTGCCAATTACAAAAAGGACAAAAAGTAACGTTATGGACACATTTAGTCGTTCGTGAAGATGCTCAACAATTATATGGCTTCAGTGAAGCACAAGAAAAAATTATTTTCCGCACCCTACTCAAAGTAAACGGTGTAGGACCCAAAATGGCATTAGGGATTTTATCTACGTTAAGTGTTGAATTATTAATTCACACCATTGAACACGATGATATCGATACACTAATTAAAGTGCCTGGAGTTGGTAAAAAAACTGCGGAACGTTTAATGATTGAATTACGTGACCGTTTCAAAGCACTTTCACAGTCAGCGAATAGCACTTCACAAACAACCACCGCTCAAATTCAATTCATGTCAAACTCACCTGTTGCTGAAGCTGAGGCTGCTTTACAATCGCTTGGCTATAAACCTATTGAAGCACAAAAAGCTGTGGCAGCTGTCAAGGCTGACTATACAGAATCTGCCGATATTATCCGCGCAGCTCTTAAATCGATGATGAAGTAATATTATGCAAGATCGCCTCATTAGTGGAATTGAAAAACCTGAAGATCACTTTGATCGTGCAATTCGTCCGACATCACTTGCTGACTATATTGGTCAGCCCGTGGTTCGCGAGCAAATGGAAATTTTCATTGGTGCTGCTCGTGGGCGTGGTGAAGCACTGGATCATACGCTAATTTTTGGACCACCAGGTTTAGGTAAAACCACGCTCGCCAACATTATTGCTCGCGAAATGGGTGGAAATCTAAAGTCTACGTCTGGTCCTGTATTGGAGCGCGCTGGTGATTTAGCTGCAATGCTGACCAACTTAGAAGAAGGTGATGTTTTATTTATAGATGAAATTCATCGTCTTTCGCCAGTGATTGAAGAAATCCTCTATCCAGCGATGGAAGATTATCAACTGGATATTATGATTGGCGAGGGTCCAGCAGCGCGCTCTATTAAACTAGATTTACCACCATTTACATTAGTCGCAGCAACAACACGTGCAGGTCTACTCACTTCACCACTACGTGATCGTTTTGGAATTGTGCAACGTCTGGAGTTTTACTCTGTTGAAGATCTTACGCATATTGTAACGCGTTCAGCAAACCTCATGGATGTTCCAATTACTAGAGAAGGTTCAACTGAAATTGCAAGACGTGCCCGAGGTACTCCACGTATCGCCAATCGACTATTACGCCGTGTACGCGATTACGCTCAAGTGAAAGGCACAGGTGAAGTAACTCAAGAAATGGCTCAACGTGCTCTAGACATGCTAAATGTCGATAAAGCAGGTTTAGATACTTTAGATCGTCGTTATATCAGTATGTTGCTTGAACGATTTGAAGGCAGACCTACTGGTGTTGAAGCATTAGCAGCCGCAATGGCTGAAGATAGCGGCACACTAGAGGATGTTATTGAACCTTACTTAATTCAACAAGGCTATGTTATGCGCACTGCTCGCGGGCGTATAGCAACGAATATGGCTTATTTGCAATTTGGTATGACCCCACCGGAATAATATCAATTTCCTTTAATAAAATACTTTCTATAGTGAAGTAATTAAAATAATATACAGATTATTCTACTTACTTCATTATTTTATTAAGGGTTAAAATGAAAAATAAATTTTTCACAACAATATTTTATAGCAGCATAATATTACTAACAGCTTGTGGGGGTGGAAGTGACGGTAGTAGTAATGGAACATCCACCCAAAGTAAAGAAAAAATAGACTACACCAAAGCAGAATCTATTGAGTCAATTTATGAACCAATCATTAGTTTATCTCAAGAGAATGACAATATTGCATTGATTGGCACTGAGTTTGCAGAAAATATTTATTATGGCATTTATGCTGGTAATAACTTTAGATGTTCAAAAGGCTCATTTACAAAAAATAGCGACAAGAGCATTACATTCAATGACTGTGAGTTTATGGATTATATAAATGATGACAGCAGCTCTATAACTCGCTTAGGTATTTTCACCATCTCTGGATCCGTAAATAGCAAAGTAATATCATCGGCAGATTCTGCACGTTACGAGACCTCATTAAAGAACTTCAAAATCATTCCACCAAGTGATTCGAGTATTACTTTCAATGGTGACTTTGTCAGTAAATACAACCAAGCCACTACTCAATATCAAATCAAAGAAATGGTACTAAGTGTATTTGATGATGAAACCAAAAAAACGCAACAGTTGATGATTAATAATTATCAACTCAATGTGAATAATCTTATGCTTACTGCACTAGGAAATATTCAAGGTACTCCTGAAAGTAAATTTTTCTCAGTCAATTTCAAAAGTGATGTCAGATTTGAAAATGATACAGATAAAATAGCTTTCTATCCTAATTTTGCTGAAATTATGATTGAAGACACTGACAATATAAAAAATACAATTAAGATTTCAAACACGAGCAATTACAAGGCTTTAATCAGTGCATATGCAGATGGCATAACAGTAACTGGATTCCCTAAAACAGTTGAATGGGATGAACTCAATTAACTTTAAATAATTGTCTTTTCGATCAAGCCCTACATGTTAGGGCTTTTTTTATGCGCATCAAGAATATGTTATTTATTACTATTTCCTTAGTCTCATCGAGAACATATCATTCCTTCATCGCTCCCAGTACGAAACCAATAGGTAAAAGAAATGGCAAATCATTTTGAATTTAACATTCGCGTTTATATTGAAGATACAGATGCAGGCGGTATCGTCTATCATGCCAATCATATCCGCTATATGGAGCGTACTCGAACAGAATGGCTAAGAGCAGCTGGCGTTGATCATTATTGGCACCAAGAGGATTACAACTTTGTGGTTCACCAAATTCAGGTGAAATATGTACGTCCAATATTAATGGATGATTTAATTACCGTTACAGCACGTGTTATTTCGTGTAAAGCCGCATCTTTTGTGTTGCAACAAAATATTTATCGTGGTGAAATCTTGCTGGCTTCAGGTGAGGTTACGTTGGCATGTTTGAATAAAGACATGATGCCACGTCGACTTCCTGACGAAATTCGTGATCTGATTCAAAAAGAATTAGCACAGGACTAAAAATAAACTTTCGGCACTTAACTTATGGCAACAAATTTAGAATCTTCTCTGCATATCTCTGACCTGATTTTACAAGCAAGCCCTGTCGTACAATTGGTGATGCTGATCTTATTACTCGCTTCTATTTATAGCTGGTATTTGATTGCAAAATTGCATATGGGTTTCAAAAAAGCAGAACAAGATGACGAGCATTTTCAAAAAATGTTTTGGTCAGGTGCCGAATTAAATACGCTCTATAATAATGCCCAATTAAACTCAAAGCGTCGTGGGCTTGAAGATATTTTCTATCAGGGCTTAGGTGAGTTTTTAAAATTACAGAAACGCAAAGCTGATACTACACAAACGATTGAAGGTACAGAGCGTATTCTTCGTGTAGGTTTAAGTAGAGATCAAGGCGGCTTAGAAGTTGGTCTTGGCTCTTTAGCTAGTATCGGCTCAGTTGCTCCTTATATCGGTTTGTTCGGAACTGTTTGGGGGATTATGAACGCATTCATCGGTTTAGCAGCAGTTGATCAGGTGACATTAGCCACGGTTGCACCAGGTATTGCCGAAGCACTAATCGCAACTGCTATTGGTTTGTTTGCAGCGATACCCGCTGTACTTGCGTTTAACCATTTTACCGCTAAAGGCGAAAGCATCTATTCTGACCGCGCCCTATTTGCTGAGGAAATGATTGCACTTCTACAACGTCAATCAATTGGAACGACACAGGAAGATGCATAATGGCTATTCAGCGATCTGGACGTTTCGAGCGCATCAAAAAACCACTTAAAAGTGACATGAATGTCGTCCCTTATATTGATGTAATGTTAGTGTTATTGGTCATTTTCATGGTAACTGCACCGATGATTACCAGTGGTATAAAAGTTGATTTACCACAAGCCAATAATCATCCAATTGAATCTAAAGATATGCCAGCGATGGTGACGATTGGTAAAGATGGCAATATCTATTTGCAGTATGAAGATTACAAAGACAGTGAACCACTAACGCTCGAACAACTTGAAACTGTTTTAGCGAAGGCACAACAACAAGCCGAGCAAGATAATAAACAACTCACTGTTCTCGTGAATGGTGAAAAATCACGCCCTTATGGTGAAGTTGTATCACTGATGGCAAGCCTACAAGAAGCAGGTTTAACACAAGTGGGTTTACTGACAGAGCCTTTAAAATAAGTTATGAAAAATATTCACGAGCCACTATTTAAGCAAAACGCTATCGCACTTGGCTTCACATTTGGAGTTCATGCGATTGCTATTGTAGGCTTACTTTTTTTAGGTTTAAGTAAACCGCCCGAACCTCCTAAGAAACTGACGACTGTCTTAGTAAAACCTGAAGACTTTCAACCACCCTTAGCTAAAGAGGTTGAACAGGAAACAACTTCAGAAAATCAGGCTAATGAAATATTAAGTCCTATTGTTGATAATACTCAACCTGAAAATATTCCTGTTACACCTCCAACACCTACCCCTCAACAACTTGCTGCAGAGAAAGGGAAACAAGAGCAAGCACAACAGGCGAAATTAGCTGAACAAAAACGTAAGAGTGAAGAAGCTGCTCAAGCGAAGCAAGTAGAACAGCAAAGAAAAGCTGCTGAAGCATTAGCAGCAAAACAACGATCTGAAGCAGAAGCAAAGGCAACTGCTGAAGCTAAGCGTAAGACTGATCTAAAAGCAGAAGCTGATGCAAAAGCACGCCAAAAAGCTGAACAAGATGCTAAATTAGCACAACAAAAAGCTGCCGAGAACGCAAAGCTAAAAGCTCAACAAGATGCAAAACGTAAAGCTGATGCTGAAGCTAAGGCAAAAGCGAATGCTGATGCTAAACGTAAAGCTGAAGTAGATGCCAAACGCAAAGCAGAGGCTGATGCGAAGGCAAAAGCTGAGGCGGAAGCTAAACGCAAAGCTGATGCGGAAGCCAAGGCAAAAGCGAATGCTGATGCTAAACGTAAAGCCGATGCAGATGCGAAAGCTAAAGCCGACGCAGATGCCAAACGTAAAGCTGATGCAAAAGCGAAGACAGAAGCAGATGCAAAGGCTAAAGCGGAGACTGACGCTAAACGTAAAGCCGATGCAGAAGCTAAAGCTAAAGCAGATGCGGAGGAAGCAAAAGCTTCTGCTGCAAAAAAAGCCGAGCAAGAAGCTGCTCAGAAAAAAGCTGAAGCTAAAAAAATTGCCTCAACAGCTAAGCGTGATTTTGAGAACAAAATCAAACGTGCATGGAATATTCCATTAAGCTCATCTGGTCAAAAAGCTACAGCTCGGGTCACACTGAATGATAGTGGTGCAGTTATGTCTGTGATTGTTAATTCTTCTGATCCCGACATGAAAGCTAGTATCGAAGCAGCAGTTCGTGCAGCCGCTCCCTATCCAATGCCTGAAGATCCTGATGCTCGACGTGAAGCAAGAAGCTTTACTTCAAGTTTTACTGCAAAATAGTAATGAATAGTTAACGTTACATGCTTTTAATAGCACAAAGCATGTAACTATGCTAAATAATTCAACAGCCACAAAAATACGAACGCAAGTAATTGTAACTATGGATAAGACTCGTAAGCACCTCATCTCTCTAGCAGTATTTACTGCAATTAGCGCAGCAATCCCTGTTTCTGCATTTGCACAGCTTCATTTAGAAATTGCAAAAGCACCAGAACAAGCGCCTAAAATTGCTATCATCCCTTTTACAAATGACAATGCAATTTATCCAATTGTTGAAAATGATTTAAATCGCTCAGGTCGCTTTACAAGTGCATCAAAAAATCTACCTGCATCGGCTGCATTAAATCAAATTCAAGCGGCAGATTGGCAAAATGCTGGTGTTCCATATCTTGTTGTTGGGCAAATCAAACCTATTGATGCAAATTCATTTGAAGTTCACTATCAACTTTATGACGTACAAAAACAGCAATATCTCTTGAATGAGGTTTTAACTGTACCGAGTTCACGTATTCGTCAAGCTGGACATATGATCAGTGATGCAATTTACCAAGCATTAACTGGTATCGCAGGTGATTTTAGTGGTCGTATCGCATACGTACTTCGTAATCAAGCAACACCCGCTCAACGCTATACATTACAAATTGCAGATACTGATGGTGAACAGCCTAAAACGGTCTTGTCATCACGTGATCCAATTTTGTCACCAACATGGTCACCAGATGCAAAGAAAATTGCGTATGTTTCATTTGAAACGAAACGCCCTGCTATTTACTTACAAGATTTAGCAACAGGTCAACGGGAAGTTCTAGCAAGTTTTAGAGGGCTCAATGGAGCACCAAGCTTCTCTCCTGATGGGCAATCCATGTTATTTACTGCGTCTATGCATGGTAATCCCGAAATTTATCAAATGAATCTAAATACGCGCCAAGTTAAGCGTATGACAAATGATTCTGCAATTGATACCGAAGCACGCTATGCACCTGACGGCAAGTCATTTATCTTCACCTCAGATCGTGGTGGTTCTCCACAAATATATCGCTACAGTTTTGATGATGGTTCTGTAAAACGTTTGACATTTAGAGGTGCATTTAACGCACGTGGTACACTGAGTGCTGATGGTAAAAAGATTGCTTTAGTACACCGCCCTAGCGGAAGTAGTTATAAAGTTGCGTTACAAGATATCAATACAGGTATTACCAATATTTTGACACCAACAAGCTTAGACGAATCGCCAAGTTTCTCACCTAATGGGCAAATGGTTGTATACGCAACTCGTGAAGGTAGTCGAGGTCTTTTATCAATCATGTCTACTGATGGTCGTTTCCGTATGAATTTACCAAGTGAGCAAGGTGAAGTGCGCGAACCAGCTTGGGCACCGAAATAAATTTTATTAATTGGAGAACTTCATGAATATTAAATATCTTACACTTCCTTTAATCGCGGCAACACTTGTATTTACTGGATGTGCAAGCCGAAAACCTGCTGCTGAAATTACCACAGGAAATACACCAAATGGTTCCACAACAGTAAATACAACAGGATTGAGTGAAGATGCCGCATTAAATGCACAAAATCTTGCAGGTGCATCTTCTAAAGGTGTTACTGCGGCAAATAAAGCATTCTTGGCTAAACGTGTTGTTCACTTCGACTATGACAGCAGTGACCTATCAAATGAAGACTATCAAACACTTCAAGCTCATGCACAGTTTCTAGTTGCAAATGCAAACTCTAAAGTTGCACTTACAGGCCATACTGATGAACGAGGTACTCGTGAGTACAACATGGCTTTAGGTGAACGTCGTGCAAAAGCAGTTGAGAGTTTCTTGATTACCAATGGTGTGAATCCACAGCAACTAGAAGCTGTAAGCTATGGTAAAGAGGCACCAGTCAATACTGGACATGATGAAGCGGCTTGGAAAGAAAATCGTCGCGTTGAAATTAACTACGAAGCTGTCCCACCATTATTGAAATAAACTTACAAATAAAAAAGCTCACTAACAGTGAGCTTTTTTATTTCTTAATCATTTCGCGAAGTCTGCTGATTATCATGATCTGATTGCATCGACTCAATCAAATCATGTTTATTAAACTCTTTATACTCAGGTTTTGCTTCGTACTCTTTCCAAGCATCTTTGACATTTTCTTTAGAAATTTGTTCTAAACTAATCGGTTCGCTTGGCGTGGGAGTTGCATCAAAATTTTTGGTTGTCATCGTTGTTCTCCAAACCTCCTGTTTAGTATGCAATCAACATAGCATGTAATCTGATTCTTGTAATCATAAAAACAACATAAATAAAGTAAGATAATTTTTATTTTGGGACGTTCTCATCTAGAATAGCGAAAATATTTTTATCAACTTTTGACTCGGCTAAATTGGAGCTATTTAATATGTCAAACCAGACCTTATCCCAATACTTAGAACAACAACATGGGAATTTGACACCTGAGTTGGCACAAGTCATCGAAACGATTGCAAACACTTGTAAGACAATTGATCAAGCACTTCAAAAAGGCGCTCTAGCAGGAATATTAGGTAGTGCTGAAAATGAAAATGTGCAGGGTGAAACACAAAAGAAATTAGATGTGATTTCAAATGATTATTTAATCGATGCTTTGAAGTCACACCCACAAGTCGGTGGCTTGGCTTCTGAAGAATTAGATGATTTCACGCCAGCACAAGAAAACGGTAAATATCTCGTACTTTTTGATCCTTTAGATGGTTCAAGCAATATTGATATCAATATGTGTGTGGGTACAATTTTCTCGATTTTACCTGCAAAAAATACGGTAACTCAATCTGCTGACTTTATGCAAGCAGGTACAGAACAAGTCGCTGCAGGCTATGTACTTTACGGACCATCAACCATGTTGGCATTAACAGTTGGTGCTGGTGTTGTATTCTTTACTTTAGATCCAAATACACAAACATATTTATTAACGACAGAGAACGTACAGGTTTCTTCAGACACTCAAGAGTTTGCAATTAATGCATCAAATCAACGTCATTGGGAAAATCCTGTAAAACGTTATATTGATGAACTTTTAGCTGGAAAAACATCTGTACGAGAAAAAGATTTTAACATGCGTTGGGTTGCATGTATGGTTGGGGATATTCATCGCATTTTATGTCGCGGTGGTATCTTCTTATATCCTTACGATTTAAAAGATCCTAAAAAAGCAGGTCGTTTACGTTTAATGTATGAAGCGAATCCTATGAGCATGTTAATTGAACAAGCAGGCGGAGCTTCAACGACAGGTCGTGTTCGCATCATGGATATTCAACCAACTGAGTTACATCAACGTGTACCTGTTATCATTGGTTCGAAAAATGAAGTTGAACTTGTAACTAGCTATCATTAATCTCTCTTAAAACTCAGAGCATCATAGACTTATGATGCTCTTTTGGACAATTTATTTATGGCTGTTATCTTTCTAGAATCAAAAGACAATGCAAAAATCAAACATTTGCGTGGTTTAATCGAGTTAAATAGTGCTCGAAAAAAGCATCAACAAACTGTTCTAGAAGGTACACATCTCTGTTTATCTTGGTTACAACAACAAAGAAAAATCTTTTCTTTATTTACAACTGAGCAAGCTTTGGATCATCCTGAGCTGCAAGAAATTATTGAAATACATCAAGGTCATATTTTTATCATAAGTGAAGTACTTTACAAAGATTTGAGTACTTTAGGGACTACCCTACCTTGCTTAGCGATTGTTGATCTTCCAAAAACCTCGCAAACCATCGATTTCAAAGCTGATACTTTAATCTTAGAAAATGTTCAAGATCCTGGAAATGTCGGGACATTACTTCGTTCAGCAGCCGCGGCGAATATAAAACAAATCATTTGCACCCAAGGTTCAGCATCTCTTTGGTCTCCACGTGTGTTGCGTGCAGGTATGGGCGCTCATTTTAGTGTTAACTGTTTTGAAAATTTTCAGTTAACCGACATTCTTCCAAAATTTGAAATCCCTGTTTTTGTAACCAGCTCACACCGATCAACAAGCCTTTATTCAAAAGATTTAACTCAAGCCTGTGTCTGGATCTTAGGAAATGAAGGTCAAGGTGTATCTGATTATGCACTTGAGCATGCAGAAGCTATCACCATCCCACAACCTGGTGGTCAAGAGTCTCTAAATGTCGCCATTGCTGGATCAATCTGTTTTTTTGAAATGGTCCGCCAACGTCAATAAAACGTTAATTTACTTTAAATGCGCTTTATTTGCGGAAAAAATCAATTACACTGCTAAAATAATTGCTTAAGTTGTCAACGCATTCACCATTTTCAACGTTATATAGATAATGAATTGATAATAATGGTGGGTATCCATGACAGGATTTTCCATCTCTATGGATTTAGCACCTAAACAGGCTCAAACCGATAGCGGTACACATACAGGTACCGTTGAACAACGTCTTCGCTTTTTTATGCAAGACGTTACAGGTCGTGCGCTTGTAATGATGGAAAGTGCAACACAAGGTCAACAAGGCATTGCTATGGATTTAGTGCAAGAAGCATTTATCTCATTGCACAAATCATATTCAGACAAAACAGTGGATGAATGGTATCCCCTGTTTTACACTATTCTAAACAATAAATTACAAGACTGGAGACGGAAAGAAGCACGCAGAGCAAGCCCTTTCTCTTTGTTTAAAAAAATTAGTATAGATGATGACGAAGAACTAATTGATGTAGTTGATGAGTCAACACCCAATCCATTCGAATTTCTAAATCAAGAAGTAACAATGGAAGAAATTCAGGCTGCAATTCATAAATTACCTGTTCGTCAACAACAAGCATTCATGTTAAGAGCATGGGAAGGATTTGACACGATCACTACAGCTCAAATCATGGATTGTAGCGAAGGTAGTGTAAAAACCCACTATCACCGTGCAATACAAGGACTCAGAATCGCTTTAGAGCATTTAAATCCACATTCGGGAGGTTCATCAGATGAATAAAGATGAGTTCACCAAACAAGTGACTTCCAAACTAGACCAACTAGCAAAAGAACAGCATCATAATAAAATGCTGGTCATGAATCATGTTTTAGATACGGTCCAAAAGAAACCGACATCTTATTACAGTATTTGGAAAATGACTGGTTTTGCTTTGGCCGCTGCAATTACAGGTATTGTAGTTTTACCAAACTCAATAGATTTAGCAGATAAACCACAAAATCAAGTAATCGTAAATCCAAAACTTTCACCACAAATGGTCGAAGATATGGAAATGTTAATGGCGTTTGGCGAGGATCGAATTCCACATGGCAGCTAAAAAGTTAGCACTTGTTGTGTGTACGTTAGGCTTATTGCAAACAAGTTTTGCAAGTTCAGAACGTTTTTGGGTTTTTTCAAAACCAAATAAACCGACAACAGAAGAAACGTGGGAAGATCTATCACCTGAAGAGCAGCAACTCTTAATTAAACGCTATCAAACATTAAAAGAAATACCAACCAACCAAAGCACGCAACTACAACAGCGTATGGAATGGTTTACGCAGCTACCTGAAGAAGAAAAGCAAAAAATGCGTGATGTATGGCAAAAAATGAATACTCAAGAACGCAATACTCTGCGTAAAAGAATGCAGAATGCCAGTATTGAAGAGCGCGTATCTATCAGAGAAGAATATCTAAGCAAATATGCAGAACATTAAAAATTATTTTAATAAATTAAAAATAGCGCCCTAAGGCGCTATTTTTTATCTTCTATTTTCTAAAACGACGGTAAGCTAATAAACCCATTAAACCAAATATTGAAAACACTCCAATACTCCCGCCACCATTGTTACTTGCATTACGCGTATCATCAGTAGTCGTTGCTGTACTAATAACACTTACTGTAGCAGTATTAGAAATAGCACCATCAGCATCATATACCTGATAATTGAATGAATAGTTAAATGGGTTGAATGTATTAGATTCCTTAATATAAATATTGCCACCGTAACATGTTTCTTTTTGATCAGGTTCTGGGCATGCACCTTGGCGATCAGCAGTCACAACTAAATTTTTAGTTGGAACATTAGACAATCGTATTGGTAATTCAATCCCATCAGCATTTCTCCAGAATTGAGGTTTATTCGGTTCATTATCAGGACCTTTACCACCCTCACCAGTATCACCAAAATCATTAGATAATTTTAATAAATCTAATGAAACAGTTTGATTCTGCTGATATTTTAGTGTCACAGATGTATTTTTAGCCTCAGGAGCCACATTGACGAATGCCGCTTTGATCAAACCTGAGGATTTAATACTAGAATCAGTTCTCGATTGAATCGTATATTTACAGAAAATCTTATCACCAGCTTGAGTGATGCTATCATCTTTTCTATAAAGAATAATTTGCTCAAGATTACTATTCCACTCACAGACTATGTTTGGTTTATCACCCTCATCGATATTCGTAATCGAGTCATTAATCTGGCCCGTTCCCAAAACTTCTGTTGTGACAATATAATTCTCGTTATTAAAAAATTGTATTCTGTGACTACCATCACTCAGCACAATCTCTTGAGGTATTGGTAGTTGATATCGACTTAAATCGATATAAATTGCCCGATAATGTAAATTTTTATTTAGATTTTCATCTAATTTTTTAAATTTTTCTAAATTATACTTATCAGAAGTAAGCAATAGAGGATCATCTGGATTTTTGATTAGAAATTCATATCTCTCAATTTGCGCCTTGTAACCATCAATTATTTGTTTGATAGAGGTATTCGATAAATCCTCTAAATCACCAGCCGTTAATTTCATTAATTCAACAGAACCAATATCACAACTATTGCGAGCATTAGGATCATAGAACAAAGTACCATCAACAATACGTGCGATTCCTCTTTGATCTTTAGGTCCACAGTTATCACTTTCAGCTGCACTCACATCCACTAGATCTGTTGTCGTTTTATTATTATTTGGATAATAAAGTGGCATAAATGCCGTACTTTCAGATGCAGGTTGCAAACTACTTAATAATGTTCGCAAATTAGTAATATTACTTATATTTAAATTTGTATGTTTCCCATCTGGTATCACCTCTTTAGGCAAATCACATTTATTAGACCCCGTTAAAGTAAGGGCATTATAACCTAACAATAACTGCGTTAATTTTTCTTCCGATGCTGGTCCAAGAAGATAGCGGCAGGCATAACTACTGATATTATGAGATAGAACATTAAAACTCAATAATTTCAGACCGAGTTTATCGTATAAAAAAATAGTATTGGCTTGGTTTTCAACAATTGTGTTACTAGTTAATTCAAGGCTACTAGCATTACTTAAAATACTAGATGTGTTATTAGTGGTATTGCCTGCTTTTGTGTCTCCTGTAAACTTCAGCACAGTACCATTTGTAGAATTACTAATATTTTGTGCAATTGTATTTGTGCTTAAATTGACAGTAGGTTCGCCACAGAAATCAAATATACTTACAGAACTTGTTGATCCATTTTGAATTATACTGCTTGACGATATATCAATTTTTCGTTGCGAGTAGACGTTATCATTAAAACAACTCATTCCCAATACACTACCAACTGGGGATTGATTATTCCGAATTACTGCGTTTGATATAGATAAACCTGTAGTAGGCCCAGCAAGGAAAATTGCACCACCTGAAATACCCGCTTGTGACGCTAAAATGCGAACATTTTGCAAAGCAATATCAGCACCAGCATAAATCGCACCACCACGATCATTTGTTCGTGCATTTTTAAGAGTTATATTGTTCAGAGTAAGGGCTTTTGAACCAATTGTTGTATTAAAAATACGCGAAGAATTATTCCCATCAATAATGGTCTTATTCTCAGTCTGCGCAGGATACTGATTAGTAATTAGACTTCTCTTCTCCCAATCAACAGGTAATGCACCATAAATCACAACATTAACATTCGGTGCCAGTTCTTTCTTCAATACATAAGTACCAGCTTCTAACTGAATTTGTTTTCTAGTAGCAGATGAAATATCAGATACTGTACAGCCACCATAGTTTCTCCTAATCTCAGCAGCTTTTAGAGCTTCACGCAATGAACATGCGTTATTGTTCTCACCATCTTCGTCAACGAACGTATTAACTTTAATAACATCATTGCTTGTCGCAGCGAATAATGGCATCGTTGCAACGATCATGGTTGCTAAAATTCCTTTTTTATAATTTTTCATCTCAATCAAATCCCTTTATCAAGCTTTAAATCTTCGGAAACCAATTAATCCTAATAACATTAAAATTGATGTTAATCCCAAACTACCACCTGAAACATTTACTGTTTTACTTTCAAAATTATTTGGTGGATCTTGAACGATCGTTGTAGGAATGGTGATGTAATAATTTGATACATCGTTAAAACGTGTTGTTGTTGTAATAATACGTAAATTAAATTTGTCAGCACCATGCCAATTGCTATTTGGTGTATAAACAACATTACCAAATTGATCAATTGTAAGTTTACCTTTGGATGGTGTTAATGTCTGTTGCACTTCAAGGCATCCTGGCTGCCAAGTTTGACCATCAGAACGTTTTCCTAATATACGCTCACAAGATGCAGAATCTAATAGTTCTCCATCTAATAGGCTTTCACTTATATTAAATTTAGCAATCTGACCATAAAGAATGTCTTGACCAGTAATTGGAACTTCTGATCTGTTAATTACAAGCTCTATTGCACCTAGATCACAAAGCTCGTCATATCCGCTTCTATTTTTACCGCGCTGATCGATTAACTCACAACTTGCCAAACCAATAGAACTACCATCACTGTAAATCCGCCCCTTATTCACAATTAATGAATCAGATAGAGTTGAATATGATGACAATAACCTTGGTTTAAAGAAACCAACCAATTGATCTTTTGGTGTAGTAAATGGACATAGCAGACCATCTGCAGGAGGTGCATCACATATATCTTTTTCAACACTGTCACCCGCAATTAATTTATGCTTTAGATTATTTTTATCCCACATAAAATTTGGTCGTTCAGCAGGTGCTTGTAAATTACAGTCTGATGTTGTCAGCGTACTTTGAACGACTGACTCATCATCAGATGATGTAACACAATTTGTAGTACCGTTATCAACAATTATACTATTTGATACAAATGCACTTGGAAATTTTTCTTCTGTAGTTGTCTCCCCAGTTGTTGTCTTGGAGTTCCATTTGGGGGCTTGTAAATATAATCCAGCAGCGTTTTTAATCATTGTTATATTATTAACAATCATTCCTTCACGGATATTTGCAACATACCCACCTTTATTCTGGAATATTGTCGTGTTATTTATGCCAGCAAATCGACTTTGTAGTGCTGCACCTGTAGTCTCATCTCTAAAACCAGTTTGAACGAATAATATAGCTCCATCTATGGCAGAGGTACCTATATTGTCACGAATGACCGATTGTGAGATTAAATATCGAGGCATTTCACTGTAAATAACAGCCCCTTTATCCGCTTTATTGCCTTCTAAAATACTGTTACCAATTCGTACGATACCTGCCGTTTTTTCAGTATCAGATAAAATACCAGCATTATATATCCCGCCACCCCGTGTTGCGTTACCAGAAGTTAAGCGAGAGTACTGAATATTTAATGCTTCTCGATTATAGATCAGACCACCATCATTTAACTTAGTCGCTGATCCTTTTAAATTTAATTCATTTAAATTAACTAAAATTAATTCTTTTTCTACACTTCCATCATTAATAAAGAAGATTCGATCGCTTCCCACCATTTTTAGTGTCGCGTTATTCACACCTTTTTTATTATCATTAAAATCCCCACTAATTGCTGTAGTAATCGTCATTCCTACCTTCAGCTCAAGCGACTTATTTAATGAATATTCTTTATCACGCTGTAATACAATAATAGAACTTGCATCTTTATTACCACAACCATGGTAACCATTTTCATATTCTTTTTTGGCGCGATTATTTAGGAAAAAAACTGCTTCACGTAATGAACAAACGGTATCATCCTTATCTTCATCAACTAGTGTAGTGACCTGAATTTCTGCTGCATATACATGCCCAGTAATTGCAAATAAAGCACAGGCAAGCGTCCGTTTGAACATACCGTTCTCCTTCTATTTTTCATTTTTCTTCGTATTGCAAATGACAATTTGCAACCACATTCCTTTGTGCGTACTTTGTCATAGCTCTCAAAATTACTCAAGAAATTTTATGCTATTGGCGATATTCATCAATGAGTGCGTAAATTTGCTTGAGTGTTGTATTCGAAAGCTTGGTTTTTTCACCTTTCAGCATTTTTTCAAGTTGAGCCAATGTTTGTAATAACACTGAGGCCTGATGAGGTCCATTATTCAGTAAATAATCTACGATCTGCTGGTCAAAATGAATCCCTCGTCGATTCATCACAGATTGCAATAAGGCTTGTCTATCGATAAAAGAGCTGCCATTAGGGGCTTTAACACTGACAGCTTGAGTTAATCGGGATTGTAGGTCTGGTAATTCTAATTTTAATTCGATTGGTGCAACTCGTGATGAAAAAACTAACTGACCTTCATGGTTATTCATCAAATGAAAGACTGCTTTTTGCCAATGCGGAACTCCACAAATCGCATCAACATCATCTAAAGCTACTAAATCATAAAACTCTAATGACGTGATCGCTTCAATAGGTGCATCTAATAGCTCTAATAACGATACTTTAATGGCTGGACGATTTAGTTCAAGATAGGAATCACATATCGCAGATAAGAGATGGCTTTTACCTGTCCCTGCACCACCATAAACATAAAATCTATTGACCAACCCTGTATGTAATTGTCTAATTGCATCAACGATAGGCCCCCATCCTGGACCCGAAAAATCACTAATTCGGGCATCAAGCTGAGGTTCAATATCCAGTTGTAGTTGACGCATATCGTTAATTTGTTCCTCGATTAATCAGGGTGAGTCTTGTTAGATGTATCTGTATCTTGAGTTTTTTCTCCCTCAAGATCAATATCTAATTGCTGCGTTTCAAAATGTACTGGTTGATCATTGTTCACTTCGAGAACGAATTCTGAAGGTAATCCATATAAACGACTTCGCTCATAATTATTACGGGCATGCTTAAGTAAAACGACAATAACCGCTGCAACAGGTAATGCAATCAACATTCCGAGAAAACCACCTAATTGAGCTCCCGCTAAGACAGCAAAAACAACTGCAACAGGCGATAGACCAATTTTATCCCCTAACAGGAAAGGTTGCAGAATATAGCCCTCTACCATTTGACCAATCATAAAGACAACACCAACTAATAATAGTTGCATCCAATCAATACCAAACTGGAATAATGTTGCAATCACTGCTGCGATAATTCCAACACCGAAGCCTAAATACGGAATAATACTTGCAAGACCGGCGACCATACCGATAATCAAACCAACTTCTAATCCAATCAGTTGCAATCCAACCGCATAAACAATGCCTAATAAAAGCATTACAAGAAATTGCCCTTTAACAAATGCTCCAAGAACGCTATGACATTCACGAACAATCGTTAAAGTAGAAGTTTCATAAGGTCTTGGAATAAGGCGACGTAAACTATCTAACATTCTTTCCCAATCAAGCAAAAAGTAAAATGCAATAATTGGAATAAGGATTACGATACCACCGAGTTGAATAAAATTAAGACCTGACTGCGCTACGCGTAATGCCATAGTTTGAATGCTATCTGCACTATAGTTGGTCTGGATATAATCCATAACTGCTTTAGACAATTGCTCAGTATCTATTTCCATAGGTACAACATTAAATGTATGAGATACCCATGGTAAGAATGTTGCATTTATCCAATGAATTCCAGCTGGTATGCTATCTCTTGCATAAATCAGCTGCTCCCAAACTAAAGGCGCTAAAAACCATAAAACAACTGTTAACAGAACACCAATTCCAACGAACACTAAACTGATCGCTAACCAGCGAGGCAATCTAAATTTGACAAGTGTATCGACGAGTGGGCTGAACAAATATGCAATAAAGAATGCACCTACAAAAGGTAAAACAACAGGTTTCAACAGATATAAGACCCAGAGGAGCAATGCGAGTCCAGCGAGGATAAAGATACGGCGCAATACCTGATCTTGCATAAAATCCAGCCTTTTTTTGTGTAATCGTTATAAATAGAAAAAAATTTTAATAAAGATAGCATTTTCGAGCATAAATAACATAAGAGTTTCGTATATTCAGGTTATAATCTGCCGCCAATGCGGAGACTTCACTATGAGCAACTCAACTTCTACCTCAAATACTGGTTTAAGCTATAAAGATGCGGGCGTCGACATTGAAGCGGGCGACGCACTGGTCGATCGTATCAAATCAGTCGCAAAACGCACCACACGTCCTGAAGTTATGGGCGGACTTGGCGGTTTTGGTGCGTTATGTAAAATTCCAAAAGGTTATGAAGAACCTGTATTGGTGTCTGGCACCGATGGCGTAGGCACTAAATTACGTTTAGCGCTTAACTTAAATCGTCATGACACAATTGGTCAAGACCTAGTCGCAATGTGCGTAAACGATCTACTCGTGTGTGGTGCAGAGCCATTATTCTTCCTAGATTATTACGCTACAGGTCACTTAAATGTTGATGTTGCAGCAAATGTAGTAACAGGTATTGGTAAAGGTTGTGAATTAGCTGGTTGTGCATTGGTTGGTGGTGAAACTGCTGAAATGCCTGGTATGTACGAAGGCGAAGATTATGATCTTGCTGGCTTTGCAGTAGGTGTTGTTGAGCAAAGTAAAATCATTGACGGTACTAAAGTAAAGTCTGGTGATGTACTGATCGGTGTTGCATCAAGTGGTGCTCACTCAAATGGTTATTCATTACTTCGCAAAATTTTAGATGTTAAAAATGTTGATTTGACACAAATCGTTGATGGTCGTCCACTTGCAGATGTAGCTATGGAACCAACTCGTATTTATGTAAAACCTGTTCTTGAACTTTGCAAGCAAGTTGATGTCCATGCAATGGCTCATATTACGGGTGGTGGCTTACCTGGTAACTTACCTCGCGTACTTCCTAATGGTGCTCAAGCAGTAATCAACGAGTCAAGCTGGAATTGGCCAGAACTTTTCCAACTATTACAACGCGAAGGCAATGTTGAACGCTTCGAAATGTATCGTACATTCAACTGTGGTGTTGGTATGGTCATCGCTGTTGATGCAGATGATGCTGATAAAACAATCGAAATACTTAACTCGCAAGGTGAAACAGCATGGAAAATTGGTCATATCCAAGAAAATGCTGAATCAGTTGAAGGCGCAGACGAAAAAATTCGCGTGATCTTTGCATAATGAGAATTGCGGTACTTGTCTCTGGCAATGGTAGCAACTTACAAGCCCTGATTGATGCAAATCTTTCAGGGCAAATCATTGGTGTACTTTCAAATAAAGCTGATGCATATGCTTTGGAACGTGCTAAACAAGCCAATATTGCTACTGCTGTCGTCTCACACAAAGACTTTCCAAATAGAGAAAGTTTTGATGAAGCCATGCATCAACAACTATTAGCATGGCAAATTGATTTAGTTATTCTTGCTGGTTTTATGCGAATTTTAACACCAAGTTTTGTCAGCCAATGGCAAGGTAAAATGTTAAATATTCACCCCTCCCTTCTTCCTTACTATAAGGGAGTCAATACACACCAACGTGTTTTGAATACAGGTGATCGCTTTCATGGTTGTACGGTTCATTTTGTTACAGCAGAACTTGATGCAGGTCAAAGCATTGCTCAATCTGCGATAGAAGTTCATCTTAACGACACGGTTGAAACACTTGCTCAGCGTGTGCACAAACTTGAGCATTTTATTTATCCTCAAGTTGCAGAATGGCTATGTAATGGTCAACTGACTTGGAGAGATGGTCAGGCATTTTTCAATCAGAAACCTTTGGAACAACCAATTCAGTTCGCGCAATTCTAGAATCAAAAAACACATCCTCGGATGTGTTTTTTTATGTCGTATTACAGAGTCTTAACGAATTAGATTTTTAATTTTCATCACTGTTTCTGTCGGATGTTCCAATGGGAACATGTGCCCACCCGCTACGATTGAAAAAGGAATGCCTAATTTCTTCTTTGCAACCTGAGGAAACTTCTCTTTTAAAAACACACTGTCACTCCCAACCACTAAATGAACAGGCACTTTAGGCTTCGGCATAGGTAACCACCACATTGAAGGCGTTGTCCTAAACAATTCAACTTCATCATCTTTAGGTATCGTAAGTGTTACCCCACCTTTTCGTGGATCATCTGCTAATGCATAGTCAATATATGCCTGAAAACAATCAGGATCAAAATGTTGATAGAATCCTTTATTTCGCAATAGCTCTGCGGCTTGCTCACGAGATTCCCAGTGATCTCTACGACGTACTGATAAACCTGCAGGCGTAATTTTGTCGACTAATTTGGGTTTAAAAAGCTTTGCAAGATGAAATACAAAAGATGCTTTACCTATAATTAAAGGTGGGTCTAGCATAATCACTTGGGAAAATAATTCAGGACGACGATACGCAGCCATCAAAGTCAATACAGAACCTAAAGAGTGCCCTAAACCGATCACCTTACGACCTTTTGATTGCTGAACAATACTATCTATAACTTGATCAACGAGATATGTCCAACCATGGGTAATCGGATAACGTTTGTCTGTTCCTATTTCAGGTACATAGATAATGTCATAATCACTTTTCAAATCATCAAACAGCTTTTGGTAAACTTTTGAAGGCACACCGTTCGCATGAGCGAAATGAATTAAAGGTTTCATAGATTCGTCTTCAAATTTATCGATTGATCAATTATCTCCCGTTCAAAGATCATTACAATTTAAAAGGGAGAACTACAGAGTAATTTATAGAAAGTAAGATGGTGAGAAAATTAAGATCAAGAATCACTAAGTTTCCTTTATGACAAAGAAAACTTAGTGATAAGTCAGATAATATTATTGTAGTTTTGCGTTTTGTTGTGTGTCTAATTGAGTTGCCAATGATGAGCTAATCCCCTCACCAATTTTTGTACCCATTCGACCTAAAATTGACTCAAGCGGATTATGCTGAACAGTGTAATCAACTTTTTGCTCAACCTTCAAATCTCTCATCAAAGTCGTCAAACTACCACTACGATCCGCCACACCTAAGGCAATCGCTTGCTCACCACTCCAGAATAAACCAGAGAAGATCGTAGGGTCATTAGATTTCAAACGCTTACCACGACCTTCTTTAACAGCGTTAATAAAGTGACTATGAACATTATCTAAAACTGACTGAACATGTGCTTGTTGAGTTGGATTGATCGGCTTTGTCATGCTCAAAATATCTTTATTATTACCAGATGTAAGCGTGCGATCCTCAATACCTAATTTTTGAGTTAAACCGCTTAAGCCATAATTTGGCATAATTACACCAATTGAACCGACTAGACTCGATGGATTAACAATAATTTCATCAGCTGCAGATGCAATATAATAAGCACCTGAGGCGCCCATATCTCCAATCACTGCATAAACTTTTTTAGCTGGATATTGCTTTTTCAAATAGCGAATTTCTTGCCAAATTTCGTCTGACTGAACTGGTGAACCACCAGGAGAGTTGATATTCAAAGCAATTGCCTTACTGCCATTTGCTTCAAATGCACGCTTTAATGCTTTATTTGTATCTTCACTATTCACAGCAGATTGACTGCTTGATGAATCAATCGTTCCGATAATATCGACCACTGCTAAGTGATCACTACTGATACTTGTCGTTGCTTTTTCAGTTGTAGTAGAGCAGCTTTTACTCATTGCAATTAAAACAATCAACAAATAAGCAAAACCTAAACATTTAAAAAAGATACTCCAACGACGACTACGGCGCTGTTCTTCTACAGATGCTAAAACAGCTTTTTCCAAGATTTGCCATTCTTTGCCTGTCACATTATTACTATGTGTTGGTTCGTTTTGTGGTTTCGGTGGCCAATCGGACATAAGATTCCAATCCAATAGATTTTAAAGTGGTTTTATTATATACGCTGATTTACAGAAAACTGTTTAAATAACTTGTTTTAACTTATAATTATTTTGTGCGTTATACTCTTTTCATGTAATTCTAAATACCACAAATCAATGACCCAGCCTCAAGCAACTAGTTCAAACTACAAACTGATCAAACTATTCAGTAAACAACCAATCCAACTAGGACGGTTTTTTGCACGCATATTGGCTGGGTTATTTAACAGATTTCAATTATCTAAAATTTCCAAAACTATTCGTTTAAACATAAAAATAGCATTTCCTGAACTGAGAGATCATGAGTTACAGATACTCTCTAAAGAAGCAATTCGCAATGAGCTTACGTCTTATTTCGAATTTTTAAGTATTTGGGGTTCAAGTAATCAGAAAAACATTCAACGTATACATAGCATCACTGGTGAACAGTATTTTCACGATGCTTTAGCAGAAAAAAAAGGACTTGTGCTCGTCATACCCCACTTCGGAACGTGGGAAGTGATGAATTCTTGGTTATCTCATTATACTCAAATGACGATATTGTATAAGCCAGTTAAAAACCCAGATGCAGATCAGTTTGTCCGTGATGCCAGAAGTCGTGAACAAGCTAACCTCGTACCAACAGATGAAAGTGGTGTACGACAAATTTTTAAGGCATTAAAACAAGGCGGAACAACAGCTATTTTACCTGACCACACACCTGATCAAGGTGGTGATATGATTGATTACTTTGGGATTCCACTAGCATCTAGTAGTCTAAGCGCAAAATTAATCCAAAAAACAAAAGCCAAAGCACTCCTGATCTATACGATGAGAAATGATCAAGATGGATTTGATATGTTTGTTGAACCAATCAATCCACATATTTATGAAGGCAATGCTGAGCAAGGAACGCTAATTATTCATCAGGCTTTAGAGCAACTTATTCGCCGCTATCCAAGTCATTACCATTGGAGTTACAAACGATTTAGTGCCAACAAAAGTTTAAAGAAAATTTATGATATTGATGAGCAAGAGGCCTTAGCTAGGGTCGCTGAAGTTAGATTGCAAAATCAAAAATAAATCACTTTTATTGCAACCGAGTTAACCATTTACGTTGTTGTCTGTACATGGAAATTACAGTATTTGCATGATTGATTTCAAAGGAGATCGATCCGTTTTGGCTGGTCGTCAACAATGGAATATTTAATGCTCGCAATCTTTGCTGTAATTCAATACTCGGATGACCATAACGATTTTCAAAACCTGCGGAAGCGATTGCCAATTTAGGTTTAATTGTTGCTAAAAAATCATAAGCTGAACTATGTTTGCTTCCATGATGCCCCAAAAGAATGACATCTACTTCTAAGTCTGGATATTGCTGTAATAGCTTATATTCTGTTTCCCAACCTGCATCCCCCATAATTAAGAATTTGCGATACGGTTTGGCATGTTCAAACTCAATATACACAACACATGAATATTCATTCTGTTGATTTTGAACATAACTCAGCTCCTCTATTTTTGGAGATAGAATCTCAACCTGAGCTTGAGCTAAATTCCATTTTTGACCTTGATGACAAAAAGAAAAATTATCTTTAAATGGCAATTTGTCATTTTTTTCATTGGCATAAACCTTTGTGATCTCGAAGACTTGCTCAATATATGGGAAAGCACCACTATGGTCTTGATCGAGATGCGATAAAATCATTTGATCTAATTTTTCGATCCCCTGCTGTCGAAGAAATGGAACAATGACTCGCTCACCTAAACTGAACTTCTCTTCATTATATGAACCACCAGTATCTATCATTAGGTTATGCTGAGCTTGTTGTAAAAATACAGATTGTCCCTGCCCCACATCTAAAATGGTTAGCATAGTCTTTTGCTGTTTTACACCGAATAAAATAGGTAAGAAACATACTAAACCCCAAGATTTTGGTATCGTTCCTTTCGGCATAAATAAAATAAAAATTCCGACACTCAAAGCAAATAACGACAATGGGATATAACTAATACCTTGTAAATCAGGTGTGAGTGACATCAAAACATCTAATAATCCGATTAGTATGCTCAACAACATATTATTGAGGGTGAATAAAACTAGACCTAATGAAGGAAAAATGAGCCAAATACATGCAGCAAAAATATCTAAAGGTACAACCAACATGCTTAATATCGGAATAGCTATCAGATTACTAAGTGGCGCAATCCAAGCAATTTGTTGGAAAAAAATGATAACTAAGGGCATTAAGGCGATAAAAATTTTCCATTGTGATTCGATCAAAATTTTGATTGCAAACTTTATATCCTCAGTTCTATTTTTTATTCCGTCTTTTGGTAGAGTACTGATCGTTTGATAAATTCTCAATAGGATGAAACATGCACCGTAAGATAGCCAAAAGGCAGCCGACAAGATACTAAATGGATCATATATTAGAAATAAACACGCGCTATAAATTAGTAACTGAAAAGGCTGAATCGCTTGCCTTGTGATAACGAAAAAACTTGCCAAGGCGACCGTCAACAACGTCCTTAAAGCTGGAATTTCAAATCCAACGGAAGCCACGTAAACCATGACACTAAATAAAAATGGAAAAACCAAAATAATCTGACGAGGTTGCCATAGATATAAGTTTGGAAAATAATGCTGTAAAACTCTTTGCAATCCCCATGTCAGCATGATTGCAAAAATCAGCACATGAGGACCTGAGATCGCCAATAAATGTGAAATCCCAAGTTGCTGAAATTTTTTCTTTAAATCTTTAGCTAATAAACTTTCATCACCTGTAAGCAACGCAAGTAACAATCCTTTGTGTTGTAAATTTGAATGAGCAAGCATTTGCCTAAATTCAAATCGCATTATTTCAATCTTAAGACCTATTTTCTCCAAAAAATTGTCTTGCTCCTTCAAATATTGCAAATGACCAAGCCTATACACATCATCTTGGCTTAAAGGTACGATTTGTTCGACTAAAAATGCTGACATTAAATTTTGTTGTAAGAACCATTTTTCTTGGTCAAAAACACCTTGAACGGCATAACTGTGTGCGGGTTTGATTGTTCCATAAACTCGATAATAGCTCCCCAATACAAAAGCTTCTGACTGATGATCCTTCTCCTTTATGTACATCAACCAATTCACTACTTGATCATGTCGATTTAAAACTACAGCTTGCTGTTTAACACCCTCTTCAGTGAGTTCATTTATTTTTCGAATATAAACAACAGCCTCAAATGGTTGCGATTTTAACTCGCGTAATTCGAGCCTTTTTTCTAGAGCTTGATCTGCATAGTGATACCCCGTGCAAAACATTGCCCAAATCGCAGTGATCAATAACAGTGACTTGTAGAATGGGGAATGTCCTTTATTTTTTATTTTATAAAAAATAAATAGTAGAGTCGCAATACAGCACCAAATCCACCAAGTGGAATTAATGATTTCAAAATCACGCCCCATAGCTGAAGTACCCACAATCCAGCCAATCAATATAATTTTCAACATATATTTATAATTTAAGTTTTTGATTTTTCTGAGGGCAAAATTAAAGCCCTTTTTCAGGGCTTTAACAAGTGATCATAGAAAATATTTAAGCCTGATCAATCCATAAACCATCTTGCATATGCAAAATTGAATCTGCTGATTTTGCTAATTGCTCATCATGGGTCACTATAAGCATTGCCATATTGAGTTCTTTTTTTAGATCAGTCAGTAATTCAAAGATACTCAATGCAGTTTTCCGATCCAAATTACCTGTTGGCTCATCGGCTAAAACTACCGCAGGCTTAGTGACCAATGCTCTCGCTAAAGCAACACGTTGGCGTTCACCACCGGATAACTCACCAGGTTTATGTTCCATTCGGTGAGACAATCCAACACGATCAAGAAGATATTCAGCTTGTTTTTTCACATCTTTATAATTGCTTTCACCACGCAACATTAAAGGCATAGCGACATTTTCTAAAGCAGAAAATTCAGGCAATAGATGATGGAACTGATAAACGAAACCTAGATACTGATTTCGCTTATAACCACGCTCAGCCTCACCTAAATTGTCAAAGCGTTTCCCTTGTAAAAAAACTTGCCCTTGTGTAGGTTGATCTAACCCACCCAAGACATGCAACAAAGTACTTTTACCTGAACCACTTGAACCAACAATAGAAACAAACTCACCTGCATTGACCTGCAATGACAAGCCCTTAATCACTTCAACTTTGGTTTTACCATCATCAAAATGTTTAAAAACATCTTTAGCTTCTAAGACAATTTTACTCATAACGCAATGCCTCAGCAGGTTGGACTTTGGCAGCACGTAATGCAGGATAGATCGTTGCCAAGAAACTTAATAATAAAGATACAGTCACAATCACGACAACATCTTGCCATCTCAAATAAGAAGGTAAGTAATGTACGAAATAGGCATCAAATAAGTTCAATCCAAGTGCCGTATTGAACCATGAAATAATGTCACTGATCGTAAGTGCAAGTGTTACGCCTAGAATCGTACCTGCAATCGTACCAATCACACCAATAACAGTCCCCTGCACCATGAAAATTTTAGTGATCATAGACGGCGAAGCGCCTAATGTACGCAAAATTGCAATATCAGATTTTTTATCCGTTACAACCATGACCAAAGAAGAAACAATATTAAATGCAGCTACAACGATAATCAGTACTAGAAGCAAACCGACTAAAGTTTTTTCCATTTGAATGGCATTAAATAAGTTTCCATGCGTATACGTCCAATTCGATGCATAGAAATTACTTGGTAACTGACTGACAATTTCATCTGCAACCTTAGGAGCAGCAAAAATATCATCTAGTTTTAAGCGAACACCTTGAGCACCGTCAGGTAAACGCAATAATGTCGAGGCATCATTCAAGGCGATATAACCCACCATTGAGTCTACTTCTGCGCCAACACTAAAAATACCAACGATTTTAAAACGTTTAAAACGTGGTACTACACCTGCTGGTGATGGCGTTGCTTCTGGGAGAACGAGAGTGACACTATCATTTAAGCCTAAACCTAATGCATCAGTCATATCCTTACCGAGGACGATACCAAACTCACCCTTTTTTAATGCACCTAAGTTGCCTGCAACCATATGATTCTGAATGATTGAAACCTTTTTTTCATACTCAGGTTCAATCCCTGTCACCATAATACCTGCAACTTGCCCTTGAGCAGTCAACATCCCCTGTAATTGGGTAAATGGAGCCACACCTGTTACATGCGGATGATCCTCAACTTTTTTTACAAGCTCAGGCCAATCTGTTAGAATTTGAGTAGAAGAAACAGTAGCTTGGGGAACCATTCCAAGGACACGGTTTTTAAGCTCACGGTCAAAGCCATTCATTACAGAAAGTACTGTAATCAACACTGCGACACCAAGCGTTAAACCAATCATGGAAACCAAGGCAATAAAAGAAATAAAGTGATTACTCCGCCGAGCACGAGTATATCTCAACCCTATATACAGCGAGATTGGCTTAAACATACCATCTAGTCCGAGGTGATTTATTATGGAAAATTCACAACATCATCTTGTTGACGACAACACTGAACGTCGAGTGATGTCTCGTATTGATGCCGTGTTGAGAATCAACTATCAAATCATTCCTGATGACGTTGCACTGAATGATCCCTATGATTCTCACTTTGTTTTACCACGCTATTTTCTACTACTTGCAGAATTAGATCAATTTGATCATGCGTTTCGCTACGAATTAGAACAATTAAATGAAAAAGATCAACAAATTGCTCGTATCTTATCCCTATTTAATCAAAAACTAAATTTGATTACAGGATCTTTCTACGACAATATCGTGCAATCCCTACTACCCGTACCAGAACAAGTAAATTTTTCTGAAAATGGACTCAGTTTTTTCAGCGCTCAAGATATTAACGAAGGTACATACATTCACATCACGCTTAGCCACCCAGAGAACTTTTTTCACATCGCAGCTACAGCGCAAGTTGTATATAGCAATCCAGATGAACAAGGAAAATTCCGTATCGGTGCATACTTTATTACTTTGAATCCTCAAGATAGAGCTAAATTGGCCGAAACCATTCAACAGTCTGAAAACCCTTAATAGCTCATCTTTACATTCGACGGTAAGCTCTCAAATCCTTGATAAAATAGAGTAGCAAACCAAACAACACGATACTTGCACCAACAAAAACTTGTACTGATAGCTGCTCATCATTCAGAAAGGCACCGATCAATATTGCTAATAAGGGCGTCATCACAGTCGTTAAAGACAAAGTGGTCGGTTTGAGATTTTGTACTAGTTTAAAGTAGCAAAACATCGCAATCAGTGATGCCATGATCACCGTGTAGAATAAAGCCAGTAAAGATTTTGCAGAAGGCATCTGTGTTGGAGCATATTGCCAAATCCAAGGCACAACAAGAATCGCAATCAAAGTCGAAACCAAAATTGATCCCGTCGCTTGTGCCATAGCTTGAATATTCGCATTTATCTTTTTGACTAAGAAAATCGAGAGAGAATAAGCAAATACACTCACAATCATGAGTCCAATACCCAATGGTTGGACATGGTTCTGATTATCACTCAAACAAATCAAACCTAAGCCAATAATTGAAACAGCCATACCCAACCATTGCAACAATGCTAGTTTCTGCTGAAATCCGAAACGACCAATCAAACCAGCCATGATAGGTGCTAACCCAAACATCAATGCAATTAAACCTGAACTCAAGTAAGCCGTAGCCGCATACGTAAAAATCTGAGATCCGATTAAGCTCAATGAGCCTGCGATGTAACTCAGTATTGAAACTTTATCTACAGGAAATCTTACTTTTAAAATCAACAGGACGACGATGGCTAGTGGCAAAGCAATAAAGAAACGCAGTACTAAAGCCCACATGGGATGTAAATCAGATACACTCCAAACAATCGCCAATGGGGTCGTCGCCCATATAAAAACGAGTAATCCATAAGTTAGAATCAGATTTGTACGTGAGGGCATATCATACTCAAGAAGCGGTTTTACGTTTTTGCTTTAAAATGGTTTGGTCTAAAGAACTCGAAAACTCACGCTTATCTCTTTCAGAAATTGGAGGAGGTCCTCCTGTTTGAACACCAGCACCACGCAAGGTATCCATAAAGTCTCGAAGATGTAATCGGGCTTTTACATTTGCAGTAGTATAGATTTCGCCACGAGGATGGATTGCAATTCCACCTTTCTCAATAACCTGTGCAGCCAAAGGAATATCTTGCGTGATTACAATGTCATTTGGCTGCATACGTTCCACAATTTCCTGATCAGCACGATCTGCCCCACTCATAACCTGAATAGATTTGATTCGTACCGAAGGTGTAATACCTACATTTTGATTGGCAACGAAAGTTACTTCCAACTGATAACGATCTGAAGCACGAAGAATCACTTCTCTTAAAATCTTAGGCAAAGCATCTGCATCTACCCATAATTTGAATGGCAGCACGTAAGCGAAAGCTCATATAAATAAAATGCTAGTGTAGCAGATTGCTAGAAAAGTAGAGGGAAATTGAGCAAAGCAATTATTAAGACTCATTGATTTGCTGTCTAAGTTTAAAACCCATTTTTCACATAAATGAATTAATTTTATAGATTTACATATCGAGACTTGAAAAATCGATGTTACCCTCGATTTAATAGTATAAGTTCAATCTTTCCAGCATTACGATTTATGAAAATTCAAAACAGTCCAGAAATCATTACTATTCAAGATGAAAATTTCGGTAATCACGCTGAGCATTGGAACTTATTAACAGATAATCCTGCATCTGACGTACCTAAATGGTTAGGTCTGGCGTTAGATACTCCTGTTATGCCTATGGGATTGTGTACAGAAGAACATGAAATGGATCAATCATTTTGGTTGATTCAAGGTCCAAGTGATCAGTCGATTGCAATTAATCAAATTATCGCTGTTGAAGATCAAAAACCACGTGCTTTAAAAACTGCATTTCCAAGTTTCCAAAGCCCGTATAAATACGATGCACAGATTGAACGAATTATTACCTGTAAATCTGCAACCCAAGCGGTATTAAGACTAAATTTAAATAAAAGTACGACTATTTATGCATTTGATAATTTATTTAGTGTTAATCGCTGTAAATATGATAAAGATGAAACCTATCAAGTCCAATTTAATGCTTGGGCCTATGAATTAGAAGTAGTGTCAGAAGATGAGAAAATCATTGTGGATGACCCTGCTTCAATTAAACACCACCGTGCATTAAATGCAATTCTGGCTGAGCATAATGGAATTGCACCTGAAAACTTACAAGAATTGATTAATGCTTGGGAACCAAAAACGCCTGAAGATCAAGAACCTGTAACTGTCGACTTTTCTAAAATGGTCGCTTATTTATTTGGTGAAACATTAGGGCAAGAAGATGAGGCTTGGTTCCAAGGTAATATCGTTGGTAAAACTTCAATGCAGTTTATGCAAGACGAATACACCCTTTACGATGTCACTTTAGTTTTAGAGGATACATTACCTGCAATATTAATCCGCATTGCAACCAAAAATGATTTGTATAAAAACTTTAACATTGGTCAATATATTCGCGGCAACCTATGGATTCAGGCGAATATTTATGCTAAAACTGCTATAAAGTGAAATAAAATCACATAAATAGCAATTTTTAGGCGTTCTAATGAAAATTATACCAGAACAAACGACCACCAGTCTTATTCATTCAAGTGACCAAGGCCTTAAACTTGATGTTGGTGCTTTTTGCTTTTTTCTACTTGGTATGTTTTTAGCAGCACTCATTTTTCATCAAATTGGCATTTTCTAAAAATTTCATTCTTGTAAAAAAGCCCTCATTTTCGAGGGCTTTTTTTATTTGTCAGCGATTAACCATGGCGTTTTGCAAAATTATCCATAAAGTTAACTAATGCCTGTACACCTTCAAGTGGCACAGCATTGTAAATACTTGCACGCATACCGCCTACTGAACGATGTCCTGCAAGGTTAAGCAAATGTTGCTGCTCCGCTTCTTTTAAGAATGCCTTTTCCAAAGCTTCATCAGCAAGCGTAAATGGAACATTCATCATTGAACGATTTGGAAGTGCAATCGGGTTGTTATAGAAATCACTCGAATCAATATAACCATAAAGCAGTTTTGCTTTCTCTTGGTTGACTTTGTAGATCGCATCCACGCCACCTTGTTCAAGTAACCATTCAAAAACTAAACCAGATAAATACCAAGCATAAGTGGCTGGAGTGTTAACCATTGAGCCATTTTTAGCTTGATCGTTATATTTCAAAATGCTTGGAATTTCAGGTTTTACTTGATCCAACAAATCATCACGAATAATGACAATCGTCAATCCTGCAGGACCAATATTCTTCTGAGCACCAGCATAAATTAAACCAAATTTACTTACATCTAGCGGAGCAGACAAAATACTTGATGAGAAGTCACATACCAATGGCTTTTCAACATTTGGAACACCTGCAAACTGTAAACCACCAATCGTTTCATTATCTGCATAATGTACATATGCAGCATCAGCAGATAAGTTCCAAGTTGCTTGGTCTGTAATTGCATGCTTACCATCAATCAAAGTACCCGCTTCGATCACATTAATGTCACCGTAACGTTTTGCTTCTTTCAACGCTTTTTCAGACCAAATCCCTGTATGGATATAATCAGCTTTATTATTTTTACCCAACAAATTTAATGGAATCGCTGAGAATTGAAGGGATGCCCCACCTTGAAGAAAAAGTACTTTATAATTTTCAGGAATGTTCATGAGCTTACGTAAGTCAGCTTCTGCCTTTTCTGCAACAGCAACATAGTCGTTACTACGATGACTCATTTCCATGATCGACAAGCCTTTCCCCTGCCAATCCAACATTTCCTGTTGAGCTTTTTCTAAAACGGCAGTAGGTAGTGCAGCAGGACCAGCGCAGAAATTATAAGCACGCATGAGTTTTCCCTTGTGAAAGTGAAACAAATTGAGATGGGAATTTAATCATAGATTGGCGAAGCTTGCAGCAGCTTATCGCTTAAATATTTAATTTTATCTGCAAAATTTTTCGTTCATTCAACTATTTCTTTTTTTAAATACATTCAATTTCAGCGATTCATTATTATGTTTTATTCAAGTGAATATGATTATTTCATTGAATCTAGACTAGATTAAAAACTCTAATTTTTACAATTTAACTACACCAATTTAGGTTGTATAACTATTTAATTAAAAACATAATATTTTAATTTTACAAAAAGAACTTAGACTAACGCGAGTATTATTAAATTGCGACAAGCTCAAATGTTGAAACAAAATAATCGACCAAATTTAAGGGTCAAACGGTTTCAAAAAAAACTAAGCATGTGTATCCATATAATCACATGTAGTTTTTTTACAAGTTCAATATTTGCTCAAACTATTAGCTACAGTGAAGCTGAGCAATATATCGCTGAGAATGCATATAGCACACAAGCACAAAGAGCCTTAAAACAATCAGCTCAACTAGAAATGGATGCCATAAAAAATCTTGGGCTTCCTCGTGTTGATCTCAATGCAACTGCCTATTCATTTCATAGTGAAACTAGCGTCCCATTAGAGTCAGGCAAACGTCGTTTGGAAAACTCACTTACACGTGGATTTGATGATAAGCTTTCTCAATGGGAAAACGTATTATCACCAGAAGTCATTGATCAAATAAGCCAAGGTTTTGATCAAGTTGTTAGTGATGGTCTAAATAAAGTACCCAATAATGTTGATGTAACCGTCAAAGATCAGGATGTAAGAACTTCACTTTCTATGGTTATGCCATTATATACAGGGGGGAAAATCTCAAGTGCCAAGCAAATAGCGACTTTGCAGGCTCAACGCTCAACAATTAGCGAGAAACAACAGCAAGATGCTCAGCGTTTTGAAATGATCCAAGCTTATTTTAATGCCCAACTACAACAGCAGTTAGCCAATGTCAGCCTATTTAATTTTAATGCGATGCAACAGCATTATAACAATGCCCTAAAACTTGAAAAACAAGGGTTTATTAATAAAGGACAACGTATGCAGTTTGAGGTTGCCTTAAATAATGCTGATCGGGCTTATCAAAACGCACAATCTAACCTACAAGCAAGCTTGTTTAGTTTAAAAAATTTACTCCAAATCAGTGATCGTCTTAGCTTAAGCACGCCATTATTTGTAAATACCACTCAAAAAAATGATTTAGAAACTTTTCTTAGCAATTATGATCAAAACTCAAGTTTAGTAAAAAAATTACAGATGGATACCCAACTGGCAAATGAAAATATCCGTATCCAGCAAGCAGCCAAAAAACCAAGTGTATTTGCCTTTGGTGAATACGGGTTAGATG
>NZ_JADKPY010000034.1:0-2082 GCF_015351505.1 Acinetobacter sp. SK-43 | reverse complement strand
GGTTAGATGATAAAGAAAATTGGATTATCGGCGTGATGGCGAAATACAATTTATTCTCTGGTATTGATAAAAATAAAAATATTCATGCTGCTGAATTGAAACGGTATGCAGCAGAAATGATGACTGAACGTACAAAACAAGAAATCGAAAATATTTTATATAAATCATATAGTGAGTTGAATGCATCTCAAACAAGTCATCAACTCTTAATCAAAAATACTCGTGCAGCCGAAGAAAACTTACGTATTCAACAATTATCTTTTAAAGAAGGTATGGGAACAGCAACACAAGTAATCGATGCACAAAATGCGCTGAATGCTTTAAAAGGTGAAATGGCGATAAATGCTTATAAATACATATTATCTTTAGCAACATTATTACAAAGCTACGGTTCAATCGAAGAATTCAAGCTTTATGTGAACCAACCTCGTACGGATTATATTCGTTAATTGGAGTACATCATGAATCAAAATATTTCATCACCCAATGCAGAAGATAATCCAAATAGCGAGATCATCGAAAACTCAACAGACAGTCAAGTTGATCATTCTAAAACTGATTCAGGTACACCATCACCACCTTCAAATAATGCAAAAATAAAAATCCTGATCGTCATTATTATCTTATTACTCTTGAGTTTGATTGCTTTTGGCTTATGGAAAGCTTATCAACCAAAATCAATCGAGTTACAAGGACGAGTAGAAGCTGAAACTGTTCATATCAGTACCAAAGTTCCTAGTCGTATTGAAGAATTCTATGTCACTGATGGACAACCAGTAAAAAAAGGACAAGCTCTTGTTCGTTTCGTAAGCCCTGAACTTGATGCAAAAAAAGAACAAGCTCAAGCAGCACTACAAAGTGCACTCGCTTTTCAATCAACAATCTATAGAGGTTCTCAACAAGAAAACATTGATACGCTATACGCTAACTGGCAAGCAATGAAGACCCAAGCTGACCTAGCTGCAACGACTTACAAACGAGGTGAAAACCTTTATCAACAAGGTGTTATTTCTCGTCAACGACGAGATGAAATGCTTGCAGCTCAAACCTCTGCAAAAGAAGCCGCTGAAGCAGCTTACCAACAATATGCACGCGCCAAACGCGGCAGTACAGAACAACAAAAATCAACCGCTGATGCTCAAGTTGCTATTGCTCAAGCCGCGGTGAATGAAGCAAATGCGTTAACTGCCGAAACAAAACTTTATGCGCCAATTGATGGTACTGTTTCCAAAACATATGGTAAACCAACTGAATTTGTTGCTACTGGTGTACCTGTAGTCAGCATCCTTGAAGATCAGGAATTATGGGTCAGTCTCAATGTAAGAGAAGATCTCTACAACTCAATCTATAAATCAAAAACCTTAGAAGGCTTCATTCCTGCATTGAATCAAAGTGTCACATTTAAAGTAAAGAAAATTGATGCCGAAGGTGAGTTTGCAACGATAAAAACCACACGACAAACTGGTGGATATGATATTCGAAGCTTCAAATTCCATCTAAGCCCTACAAAGAATATTCCTGATCTCAAAGTTGGGATGAGCGTTTTATTTAATATCGAAGAGGCAAAGTAACACATGCTTGCCATAATGCTTCGTGAAATACGCTATTTAAAGCGCTATAAAGCTGATTTATTTATGGCAATCATCGCGCCATTATTGGTCATTATACTTTTTGGCAGCATGTTTTCAGCTGGTAAACCTGATCACTTACCCATCATTGTAATTGATCAAGATCAAAGCGGGATGAGCCGAAAAGTTATTCATGCTTTGAGCGTGAATCACACTATAAAAATTAAAACGATTACAACCAGTCAAGATGAAGCAGAACAATTAATCAATAAAACAGATGCTTGGGGTTTTGTATTTATTCCTGAAGGTGCTGAGCAGCGCTTAGTTAGTGCACAAGATGCACAAATTAGTATTGCTTATAATCAATCTTTCTTTAGCGTTGGGAATACAATTTCGTCAGCGATGTTGATCAGCACCTTAAATGGAATTGCTGAATATATGGGAGATGATTATTTGTCAAATACCATCCCCTATATAAAAATGCCTACACCTCACATAAAAATATCCACTTTAT